>NZ_JAUSME010000239.1 GCF_030645555.1 Herminiimonas sp. | reverse complement strand
GCTGGTCAGCGAAGGAACGGTCGGCGAGACGCTGTCGAGCGCGGACAATGAGCAGGGCGACATCTCGCTCGACTACATCGCCGAGGTGGGGGCGCAGGTTGCCGAACGGTTCCCCAGCTATGAAACGGCAGGACTGGCGTCTTCCTGGACCGGGGTCTACGACGTGACCCCCGACTGGAACCCGGTGCTGGGTCGCTTGCCCGGCTTGGCTGGCCTGGTGATGGGATACGGATTCTCGGGCCACGGCTTCAAACTCTCGCCTGCAGTCGGCAAGGTCCTGGCGCAGGAAGCAATGGGTCTGGCCACCGATGTATCGCTGAAACCGTATTCGATCGAACGCTTTGCTTCCGGCTCCCTGCTGGTCGGCAAGTACGGTGCCGGCGCGGTTTCCTGATTCCCGCTTCAGGGGTGGCTGATGAGACGATTCGCATTGCAGGAATTTGCAGCGGAGCCCTGGAAGAATGGTGGCGGCATGACACGCACGCTGTTCACCGGGCCGTCCCGGGACGGCAGCGCGGCCTTCGACTGGCGCGTCAGCGTCGCGGAGATTGCGGAGAGCGGGCCGTTCTCGCGATTCCAGGACGTGGACCGGGTGGCAACGGTGTTGGAAAACGGCCCGCTGCGCCTGACCAGGGGGCCGGCTCTCGGCAGCCTGATGCAGCCGCTGTTCGTCGCCGAACGCCATCAGCCGCTTGCATTCCCGGGGGACCTTGCTCTCCATGGAAATATTGGTGACGATCCGGTGTTGTGCCTGAACGTGATGACGCGCCGTGGCGCTGCGCACGCCACGGTGACAGCGATCCACGCCGACACGATGCTGGTGCCCCAGGGCGTTACGCTCCTCTTTTCCGCCAGCGACGGATGGCTGGCAGGGGGTGCCCGGCTGGACTGTTACCAGGGCGTGCTGCTCGAACATGAATGCGCGCTTGAAATACAAGTTCCGCCTTGTCCCCGGGGGCCGCTGATCGCCATCGTGATTGCGACGCAGAGTGCGCCCGGCTGACTCCGCCTGACCCGCCGGACCGGGCATTACCCGGCGCAGCAAGAGCAGCCGCCGTTCTTATATTGCGTTGACCCCATCCCCACCCCAGCCCTCCCCTTGAAAGGGAGGGAGCGTTCGTGGCGTGCCCCGGCCTACGCTGTCAATCAGGATGTGGGTAATGATCAGCCCTGAAAGGCAGGGCAAACAACACTGGAAAAAACACTGGCAAAAACGCCAGCGGCCGGCCCCTACAATTTGTCCTGGCCGGCCGTTTGCACTGCCCTACCGATGTCAGAACGATCCCTGTCCCGGAATCCAGTTGGTGCCGGCCAGGGGAACCCGTGCCATTGCGGCAGCTTCCATCGTCAGTGCAACCAGGTCCTCGGGCTCGAGATTGTGCAGATGCGATTTACCGCATGCGCGGGCAATCACCTGTGCTTCCATCGTCATCACCGCAAGGTAGTTGGCCAGGCGGCGGCCGGCAAGCACCGGGTCGAGGCGTTCCGCCAGCGCCGGGTCCTGCGTCGTGATTCCGGCGGGATCCCGGCCTTCGTGCCAGTCGTCGTAGGCGCCAGCCGTGGTTCCCAGTGCCTGGTACTCTGCTTCCAGCCTCGGGTCGTTGTCACCCAGTGCGACCAATGCAGCAGTACCGATTGCCACCGCATCGGCACCCAGCGCCAGGGCCTTGGCCACGTCGGCGCCGTTGCGGATGCCGCCGGACACGATCAGTTGCACCTTGCGATGCATGTTGAGATCCTGCAGCGCCTGCACAGCCGGACGGATGGCAGCCAGGATAGGGATCCCCACATGCTCGATGAATACTTCCTGCGTCGCAGCGGTGCCGCCTTGCATCCCGTCCAGCACAATCACGTCCGCACCAGATTTCACCGCCAGTGCCGTGTCGTAATACGGCCGGGTTGCGCCCACCTTCACATAGATCGGCTTCTCCCAGTCGGTGATCTCGCGCAGTTCGGCGATCTTGATCTCGAGGTCATCGGGACCGGTCCAGTCCGGATGACGGCAAGCGGAACGCTGGTCGATGCCTTCGGGCAGGCAGCGCATCTTTGCCACGCGCGGGCTGATTTTCTGGCCCAGCAACATGCCGCCGCCGCCCGGCTTGGCTCCTTGTCCGATCACCACTTCGATCGCATCGGCCTTGCGCAGGTCGTCCGGATTCATGCCATAGCGGGAAGGCAGGTACTGATACACCAGGATCTTCGACTGTTCGCGTTCTTCGGTGGTCATGCCGCCATCACCGGTTGTGGTGCTGGTGCCGGCGATCGATGCGCCGCGTCCGAGTGCTTCCTTGGCCCTGCCGGACAGTGCGCCGAAGCTCATGCCGGCGATCGTGACCGGCGTCTTCAGATGGATGGGCTTTTTGGCAAAGCGGCTGCCGAGGATGACGTCGGTGCCGCATTTCTCGCGATAGCCTTCCAGCGGATAGCGGCTGATGGAGGCGCCAAGGAACAGCAGGTCATCGAAATGCGGCAGCTTGCGCTTGGTGCCCGCACCGCGGATATCGTAGATGCCGGTCTGGGCTGCGCGCCGGATCTCGGACAAGGTATTCAGATCGAAGGTCGCCGAGAAGCGCGGCAAGGTCCTGGGTGTGTGGGAATGGTCGCTCATCAGTAAGCTCCTGCATTGTCGACGTGAAAGTTATAGAGAGTGCGGGCCGAGCCATAAAGCTTGAACTCGGCCGGCTTGACGTCCTTGTGTCCGGCGCGCTCAAGCAGTGTTGCCAGGATGTCCGCGTCGGCTGCGGTCATGGGCTTTTCCTCGCAATCCGCGCCCAGGCTCTTGACCTTGCCACGTACGAAGATGCGTACTTCATACAAGGAGTCGCCAAGCGCTTCGCCAGCGTCGCCGAGCACGACCAGATTGCCGGCCTGTGCCATGAAGCCCGAGAAGCTGCCGACCGATCCGCCCACCACAATGTCCGCACCCTTGAGCGAGATGCCGCAGCGCAGGCCGGCGTCGCCGTCAATGACCAGCAGGCCGCCGTTGGCCGTTGCGCCGGCTGCGTTGGAGGCAAAGCCCTTGACGTGAACGGTGCCGCTCATCATGTTCTCGGCCACGCCGGTACCGGCGCTGCCGTCGATCGTGACGTTGGCATGCTGGTTCATGCCAGCGGCGTAATAGCCGGCATGACCGTGGATTTCCACTTCGATCGGCGCATTCAGGCCGGCGGCAATGCTGTGCGCGCCGTCGGCGTTGAGGATGGTGACTCGGGCCGATCCGATTTCCTTCACTTCCTGGTGCAGGAAGCGGTTCACCTCGCGCAGTGGCGTCCTGGTCAGGTCAAATGTCAGATCGTCCATACATACATCTCCTCTGGTGCAGGCTCGAATACGCGAGCGTTCTTTATGTTCGGCAAGTGCGCCAGCGACCTGAACTCGGAGGCGATGGCGACGTAGTCTTCGGTCTCGGCAACCACTGCCGGTTTGCAGGCGAAGGGGTCGCGTACCAGAGCAAGCTTGTCTTTGGTTCCCATCAGCAGGGTGTAGAAGCCGTCGAGTTCCTTGAATGCGTGTCGCAGCGCCTGCTCAAGATCGTCGCCCTCGCGCATGCGCCACTCGATGAAGCGGCAGGCCGCTTCGGTGTCGTTGTCGGTCTCGAAATGTATGCCCAGCGGTTGCAGCTTGCGGCGAATCGCATTCGGATTGGACAGTGAGCCGTTATGCACCAGGCAGAAGTCCTCGCCGGCGGTAAAGGGGTGGGCGCGATCCGGTGTGACCGCCGACTCGGTCGCCATGCGGGTGTGACCGACCAGGTGCGTGCCCTGCATCGAACCGAATCCATATCGCTGCGAAACCTCGGCTGGCGTGCCAATGTCCTTGTACAGGTCGATCGACTTGCCTGCTGACAGCAGGAACAGGCCCGGGAAGGCGCTGCCCAGCCACGTCCTGAACGCCGCCGGCTCGAGCGCGGCCGTGACGATGGCGTGATTGCCCTTGGCTTCCAGGCCGACCGCGAGGTTCCACTCGGTGCCCAGCTGGTCCGCCAGCACCTGCCAGTTGAAATGATCGCCCTCCGCAAGCAGGCCCGAATACACGCTGTATTTGCGCTGCTCGCCCGCGAGCGGGGCGGTGAACACCGCCAGGCC
>NZ_JAUSME010000235.1 GCF_030645555.1 Herminiimonas sp. | reverse complement strand
CCTTACCCGATCCTGCATCTGCTACGTGAAGCGAGCATAGAACGCGCAGTCGCGGCATTTCCAGAGGCCGAGATGATATTCGAAAAGAATATGGAAACCTTGCGCCAGCTCGGGCTCGAAGGATGGCGGAAATTGTAACTTGCCGCATTATCAACTTAGACTTATTATTCTTTTGATAATAATATGGGCTGTGCTGGTTTCATCCCTTGTCTTCAGCTTGATATAATGGCGTATTGATTATTAGCAAACTGGATCCACATGGATAATTGTATTAATACAATTATCTAAAAGTAAGCTTACTTTATGGAACTTTTTTCGTATCGTATTAACTAATAAGATATAAAAAAGACACTGAGTTTTAATTGCTTTTTTGGAATTTCTTGCTATATTGATTGCTTATGGTTAATTTTTTCATATATACATTGAAAAAGTCATCACCGTTTGCAACTTTACGAATCTGGCAACACTCCAAGAAGCAGCCGACGAAATTGCAGCAAGTTTTGCATTTCCCCATCCCTCATTTTGAATCGAAGATATTATGACTAATCTGGATAGCCAAATGACTAGTAACCGACTCGCCGATCAAGCTGCCTATGATCCAAATCATTTACTGGATTCGCTGATAGAAAAACTGCATTTGAAAAACGATGCAGCCCTTTCACGCGCACTGGAAGTTGCACCGCCAGTCATCAGCAAGATCCGCCATCGCCGTTTGCCAGTCGGCGCTTCGCTGCTGATACGCATGCATGAAGTGAGTGAATTGAGCATACGCGATCTGCGTATCCTGATGGGTGACCGTCGCGATAAATTCCGCATCAGCGACAAGCAATTCAAGCCTAAAGACGGCGTGACCGAAGGCCACGCAGAATAAGACCGGCTGCAGACTGCGTATTTCCGGCTTATGCCGGGAATACGCCGGTTGAAAGATAGCGATCACCCCGATCGCAGACGATGAATACTATCGTCGCATTTTCAACAGTTTGAGAAATCCGGAGCGCAACATCGCATGCGCCCGCTGCTGAAATCCCGCAAAAAATCCCTTCTTCTATGGCCAGACGTCGTGCCGTGTGTTCTGCCACACCCTGGCTGACATATTCGAGCTGATCGACTTTGCTCGCATCGTATATTTTCGGCAGGTAGGCTTCCGGCCATTTCCTGATACCGGGAATCTGCGAACCTTCTTCCGGCTGCACCCCTATGATCTTGATGTCTGGATTTTTCTCTTTCAGATATTGCGAAACCCCGATGATGGTTCCGGTAGTGCCCATCGCGCTGATGAAATGGGTGATTTTTCCACCGGTATCACGCCAGATTTCCGGCCCGGTACTTTCATAATGCGCCCGCGGATTGTCGGGATTGGAAAACTGGTCGAGTATCAAGCCTTCGCCATTTTTCTGCATTTGTTCTGCCAGATCACGCGCATATTCCATGCCGCCCGTTTTCGGCGTCAGTACAATTTTCGCGCCATACGCCGCCATCGCCTGCCGACGTTCTTCACTTAAATTTTCCGGCATCAACAAAATCATCTTGTACCCGCGCATGGCCGCAACCATCGCCAGCGCAATGCCGGTATTGCCGCTGGTCGCTTCTATCAGGGTGTCACCCGGCTTGATGTCGCCGCGCTCTTCCGCATGCTTGATCATCGACAAGGCAGGCCTGTCCTTTACCGAGCCGGCCGGATTATTACCTTCCAGCTTGCCGAGGATGATGTTGTTGCGACGCGCAGACTCTGCACCGTCCATGCGCTTGATTTGCACCAGTGGCGTATTGCCTATGGTGTCTTCGATAGTCAAATATTGCATATTGGGGATTGAATTATTTTTTGAAGAATATCATTTTAATCGACTGCGCCAGAGAGCGTGCGAACTCGATTGCAAACCGTGCGCGCAATAAAAAACCCCGACGATCTTCATCATCGAGGCTATGCGGCGGCAGTATATGCATACTGGCTGCGACGCCAGTATCAAACACTTCAGGGTTTAGCCGTTTTCTTTGGCTCAGCCACTTTGGCGCTTGCTGCACTTTGGGCTTTGTCTGCCTTGGCTGCGGCAGGCTTGCTGCCACCTGACTTCGCACTGCCATTGACAGTCAGGCCTGCCTGCGAGAATTTGTCCGAACTCTTGTCGCCTATGCCCTTGACGCGCGTTTGCAGATCATTCCAGTCCTTGAAATTCCCGCCTTTTTTACGTTCATCCAGTATCGCCTTTGAGGTGGTCGGTCCTATACCCTTGATGCCATCAAGCGCAGCCTGATCAGCTTGATTGACTTCGACACTCGCGCAGGCAAAACCCATCGTAACGATCAGTGCGACAAACCCCAGCAATAATTTATTCAGCATAAATATCTCCAGTTTATGGGTGAAAAAGTTCAGGAAAAAACAGGCTGGACGCCTTGATTCATTGCTTTATTAACAATAAATCGATTTGAACTTTATCAGTAATCACATTGTGTGACATTCCCATAAACTGGTTTATTTTGCGGATAAAGCGTTTGCGACACCGCGCTTGTGATGCAGAGATCATGCACAGACGCTCTTGCGGCATCTAGATGAGGAGCCGGCAAGCTCAATTCATTACATTCAATTCTTCCGTGCGCCGTGGCGGGTAGCTTTCCCATTTGCTGCAACCCGGGCATTGCCAGTAATACTGACGCGCCTTGAAACCGCAATTGCTGCATTGATAGCGCGCCAGTTTTTGCGTATAGCCATGCACCAGATTCTTGACCATAGACAGTTCGGAGCGCATCTCTGGCGGCGCATCCAGCAAGCGCGCTTCCAGCAGCTTGTCCAGCCCCAGCAGGGTGGGCGTACGGCGCAACTCATCGCTGACCATCTGCGTCGCTGCATCGACTCCTTCGAGCTCCAGCACTGCCTGGAACACGACCTCGATCAAATCGATGGATGAGGCTTCGGCCAGATAGAATCTCAAGAGCTTGGCGCCTTCATGCGCACGATCAACTGCGCGATAGCCATCCATCAAACGCTGGGCGACCAGCGCCACATGCGGCACGCTCTGGTGTTCCACACGACGCCACGCGACCAGCGCAGATTCGATATCATCCTTGGCCAGGAAGGCATCGCCCATCAGCATCGTCGCGCGCACGCTTTTACGATCAGCCGCCAGCGCTCTTTCCAGCAAGGCTATCGCGGCATCCGGGTGCGTGTGCACCAGCTCATCCTGCGCCAGCTCGCAATAGAATTGCGCTATTTCCTTCTGCCTGCCACCAGCACCAGACTCTTGCAGCGCATGCGCGGCTTCAATCGCGCGCTCCCATTCTTTTTCGCGCTGGTAGATTTCCAGCAAGGCGCGTCGCGCCTGCGCACTGTATTGCGTATCGACCAGCAGATTGAAGGTTTCTTCTGCACGGTCCAGCAAACCCGCGTTCAAATAATCCTGGCCCAGTTCGTACTGCGCATGCAGCTTGTGTTCCGACGGCAGATCCGGACGTGCCAACAGGTTTTGATGCACACGTATGGCGCGCTCGATTTCACCACGGCGGCGAAACAAATTACCGAGGGCGAAATGCAGTTCAACGGTTTCCGGGTCCAGTTTGACGATTTCAATGAAGGCATCAATCGCCTTGTCATGTTGCTCGTTGAGCAGAAAATTCAACCCTTTGAAATACCCGCGCGGCAGGCTGCGCGATTCGGACACCAGCTGATTGATATCAACACGTGCAGCTATCCAGCCCAGGGTAAAAAAGGCCGGGATGGCAAGCAACCACCAATTTTCAAATTCCATGCAAGGTCTTGTTGTAGAGAGTAATCAAATGACTGAGCAAGTCGATGCGCAAATCAAGGAGGTCACACAGCATCGGGTTGAGGCGGTTGTGAGCGCGCCAGTAATTGCGCCTGCGTTTCCTTTTCCATCGTCGCGATAGCCTTCTTGTTCTTGCTCAGTTCCCGCCTGTGGCGGAATACCGTAGGCGTCATGGCCAGCACGCCCAATACGGCACCGCCAGCAAAAAAGCCGAGCAGCAGCAGAACCAGCGGCCCACGTATTTCATAACCCATGAAAAACTGCAGGGCGACTTCTTGCGTATTTTTCAGGGCGAAACCGAAAAACACGATAAAAAGTATCGCAGCAAAGATTCTGAACAGGATTTTCATGGCGCAGATTCCTTTATTTGGGCGACTTCAGAGCCGCAGCATACGGGCAAATTGGTGCTGCATTAAAACTAACGAAATTGTACGTGAAAAAAACGGCATCTTCGGATGGCGTAAAAAAAACGGCATCCGAAGATGCCGTTCATATTTCATTGCAAACAACTCAGTCTTCGATGATAGGTTGCCCCACCATCGCATCCACACGCTCGCGCAACTGTTTGCCAGGCTTGAAGTGCGGCACCCGTTTTTCGGGAACCATCACCTTGTCGCCCGATTTCGGGTTGCGACCGATGCGCGGTGGACGGCTGTTGAGGGCAAAGCTGCCAAAACCACGGATCTCGATCCGCTGTCCGGTCGCCAGGGCGTCGGACATCGCATCGAGGATGGTTTTGACCGCGTAATCCGCATCCTTGGCTACCAGTTGCGGATAACGCTCAGCCAGACGGGCAATCAGCTCCGACTTTGTCATTTACGTAGACTTAGTTTTTGCTGTTATCGAGCTTGGCTTTGAGCAATGCGCCGAGGCTGGTCGTACCGGATGCAGCGTTCGAATCCGACGACATTTTTTGCATTGCTTCCTGCGTTTCAACATTGTCTTTTGCTTTGATCGACAACTGGATGCCACGTGCCTTGCGGTCAACGTTGATCACCATTGCTTCGACGGTATCGCCAACTTTCAGGTGGGTACCGGCATCTTCCACGCGGTCGCGGGAGATTTCGGATGCACGCAGATAGCCTTCGACTTCTTCGGACAACTGGATCACTGCGCCTTTAGGCTCAACCGATTTGACAACACCGGTAACCAATGCGCCCTTGTCGTTCATTGCAGCGAAGTTGTTGAATGG
>NZ_JAUSME010000219.1 GCF_030645555.1 Herminiimonas sp. | reverse complement strand
TTCTGCTATCCGCGTATCGAAGCCGGCCAGCCTACCGTGTGTTCCGAAACCTGCGTAGGCCGCATCCGTTATCTGGGCGTGCTGCTGTATGACGCCGACAAGATAGAAGCGGCTGCTTCGGTGCCGGATGTACAGGACCTGTACGAAGCACAACTCGGTGTATTCCTGAATCCGCACGATCCGGCGATCATCGAAGAAGCACGTCGTCAGGGCATTCCCGATCTGTGGCTGGAGTCGGCAAAGAAATCGCCGGTCTACAAGATGGCGATGGAATGGAAGGTGGCGTTCCCGCTGCATCCTGAATACCGCACGCTGCCCATGGTCTGGTACATCCCGCCACTGTCGCCTATCCAGGCGGCAGCCGAGTCCGGCAAGATGGGCTTGAACGGCATCATTCCTGATACCAAGAGCCTGCGCATACCGGTGCAGTACCTGGCCAATCTGCTGACCGCGGGCAAGGAAGCGCCAGTGGTGCGCGCACTCGACCGCATGCTGGCAATGCGGGCTTACATGCGCAGCAAGACGGTCGACAAAGTCGACAACCTGACCGTGCTGGAACAGGTCGGGCTGACGCAGGCCGAGGTTGATGACATGTATCACATCATGGCGATTGCCAATTACGAAGACCGTTTCGTGATCCCAAGCAGCCACAAGGAAATGGCGGAAGACAGCTTCAACGAAAAAGGTTCTTGCGGCTTCAGCTTCGGCAATGGTTGTTCGGATGGCGTATCCGAACCTTCCCTGTTCGGCAAGAAGAAGCAGGGCTCGGCGATCTTTGTCAGCATGCCGAAGTCGCGCAAGAAGCGCGAATCCGAAGGCGTGTGAGCAGCAAGCCCTGACCCTGCAAATGGGTCAGGGAACACCAAGATAAAGGAATCACCATGAAACACTATCAAGTCTTGTCGGCGATGCTGCTCTACCCGGAGCCCATCCTGCTCGACAGTCTGGACGACCTGGAAGCGATGCTGGATGATACGCCAGCCTTCCAGACTTCGTTGCAGCCGCTGTTTTCCTACCTGCGGAAAGAAGATCTGATCGACCTGCAGCAAAACTACGTTGCCACCTTCGACCGCAATCCATCGCATTCGCTGCATCTGTTCGAGCATATACACGGCGAATCGCGTGACCGCGGCCAGGCGATGGTTGACCTGATGGAGGAATACAAGAAGCACGGGCTGGAAATGACCGGCGACGACCTGCCGGATTACGTGCCGCTGTTTCTTGAATTCCTGTCGCAACTGGAGACAGAACAGGCCGGGCCGATGCTGGGCGATGCGGTGCATGTGCTGGCGCATATAGGCCGCAAGCTGGCTGGCAATGGCAGTCCGTATGCCGGCGTATTCGAGGTGCTGCAGCAGTTGAGCCCGGTCACCGCCGAGGAATTGTCGGAGCCACCGGTGCGCGACATGGATGAGGCGCTGGAAACTTTCGGCCCCGGCGTCGATGGTGTCGAGCCCTTGCTGAAAACCTTTGCAGGCGGACCGCAACCGGTCAATTTCTATCCGAAGGCGGCGGTGCGCACGACAGCCGCGAGCGTTGACTGATCGTATCGAACTAGGAGTCTAAAAATGAGTTACCTGCATCAATTCGTCTTCGGGATCTATCCCTACATCGCCCTGGCTATCTTCCTGCTGGGTAGCCTGATCCGTTTCGACCGCGAACAGTACACGTGGAAATCGGATTCCAGCCAGCTGCTGCATAGAGGCAGCCTGCGCACCGGCAATATCCTGTTCCACGTCGGCATCCTCGGCCTGTTCTTTGGCCATGCAGTCGGCCTGCTGACTCCGGTCTGGGTCTGGGATGCGCTCGGCGTCAGCCACACTGCCAAGCAACTCGTTGCGATGGTCGCCGGTGGCGTGATGGGCGGGCTGTGCCTGGTCGGCATCGTGATCCTGCTGGTGCGTCGCTTCACCAATGAGCGCCTGCTGGCTGTCACCACCTTCAAGGACAAGATCGTGATGCTGTGGATACTGGCCACGCTGCTGCTGGGCCTGACCTCGATCTATGCTTCGGCTTCGCATACCGATGGCCACATGATGGTGCAACTGATGAGCTGGGCGCAGCATATCGTGACCCTGCGCGGCGATGCAGCGCATTTCATCATCGATGCGCCGCTGATCTTCAAGCTGCACCTGTTCATGGGCATGTCGCTGTTCGTGATCTTCCCGTTCACCCGCCTGGTGCACGTATGGAGCGGCTTTGGCGCCGTCACGTATCTGGGCCGCGCCTTCCAGCTGGTGCGTCGCCGCTGAGACTGAACATCAGATAAATTCAAGCTACATTCAGGAGAAATATCATGGGCATATCCGTCAACGGCATAGACATTCCAGACGCTGCGATCCAGCAGGAATTGCCACACCATCAGCACGCCGGCAATCCGCTCAAGCAATCAGTGCATGAAGTGGTGTTGCGTACCGTGCTGCTGCACGAAGCCGACCGGCTGGAGATAGCAGCAGGGGATGACGATGCACGCATAGAAGCGCTGTTTGCACAGGAAGTCCATGTGCCGGAAGCCGACGAGGCGACCTGCGCGACCTTTTACCGCAACCAGCCGCAACGCTTCACCAATGGCGAAATGGTCGAGGCGCGCCACATCCTGTTCCAGGTGACGCCTAGCGTGCCGCTGGAACTGCTGCGTGAAACCGGCGAAGCGGTGCTGGCCGAATTGCGTATCCATCCAGAACGCTTTGCCGAACTGGCGCGCGAATATTCGAACTGCGCCTCCGGTACGGTAGGCGGCAATCTGGGCCAGTTGATGCGCGGGCAGACAGTGCCGGAATTCGAGGCGCTGGTGTTCCGCCTGCCAGCAGGCGAATTGGCCGACCGTTTGCTGGAGACTCGCTTCGGCTTGCATATCGTGCAAGTGTTGCGCCGCATAGAAGGCAAGGTCGTTCCCTTTGAAGCCGTCAAGGCCCAGATAGCCGACAACCTGTCGCGGCAATCATGGCAGCGCGCAGTGCATCAATACATGCAGATACTGGTCGGCCGCGCCGATATCCAGGGCGTGATGCTGGAAGGGTCGGAGACGCCGCTGGTGCAATAAATCCGTTGCGTCTTTTGACGTCCTGTAGTTTTCCAAGAAAACCAATGAACATCACACTCAAGACCAGGCTCGGCCTGGTCATAGGATTCCTTGCGCTCGTCAGTATGGTGGTCGGGCTGCTGGGCTTGAATGGCATGAGCGGCTCCAACGATCGCCTGCAGAATGTTTACCAGAACCGTACCGTGGCGCTGGCAGATATCTCGCTGATCGACCGTTTACTGGTCAGTAACCGCCTGGCTCTCTCAGAAGCGCTGCAAAATTCCAGCGCTGAAAAAGTTGCCGCCAATACGGCACTGATAGAAAAAAATGCCGCCGAAATCACGCAAACCTGGAACCGTTACATGGCCAGTGGCCTGCTAGCCGAAGAACAGAAACTGGCCGAGCAATTTGCGATCGACCGCACCCGCATGGTGAAGGAAGGCTTGTTCCCCGCCGCCGCCGCATTGCGCGCAGGGCAGGTCGACAAGGCGCTGCAATTGCAGGAGCAGTTTCAAAAACTGGTGCCGGCAGTACGCAGCGGCATCGATGCGTTGCGCAAGCTTCAGGTCGAGGAAGCCGGCAACGCCTACGCATCTTCGCAACAGCGTTATGCCTCCATCAGGAACATCGTCATAGCCGTGATTGTGGCGAGTGCGATCGCGGCCATTCTGGTCGGCTACTTCCTGATCCGCGGGATTTACGCGCAGCTGGGCGGAGAGCCATCGTATGCGGCGCAGATAGTGCGCAGCATCGCAGCCGGCGACCTGACCGTGCCTGTGCTTACCGTCCAGGGTGATTGCAACAGCCTGCTGGCAGCGATGCAGGGGATGCAGGAAAACCTGGCAAAAACCGTCGGCAATATCCGACGCTCCACCGATACCATCGCCACCGCCTCCGGGCAAATCGCTGCCGGCAACCTGGATTTGTCTTCGCGTACCGAACAGCAGGCCAGCTCACTGGAAGAAACCGCATCGTCGATGGAAGAACTGACTTCCACCGTCAAGCAAAATGCCGACAATGCGCGTCAGGCCAACCAGCTGGTTGTTTCCGCCTCCGCTGTTGCCACCCGCGGTGGCACGGCAGTGGCGCAAGTGGTCGCGACCATGGGTTCCATCAACGAATCGGCGAAGAGAATAGTCGACATCATAGGCGTCATCGACGGTATCGCGTTCCAGACCAATATCCTGGCCTTGAATGCCGCAGTCGAAGCGGCGCGCGCCGGCGAGCAGGGGCGCGGCTTTGCCGTGGTCGCGTCCGAAGTGCGCAGTCTGGCGCAACGTTCGGCTTCGGCAGCCAAGGAAATCAAGACGCTGATCGGTGACTCGCTCGAAAAAGTCGATGCCGGCACAGTGCTGGTCGACCAGGCGGGTAGCACGATGAATGAGGTCGTCGCCAGCATACGGCAAGTGACCGACATCATGAACGAGATCAGCACCGCCAGCCGGGAGCAGACTGACGGCATAGAACAGATCAATCAGGCGATAGGCCAGATGGATCAAGTCACGCAACAGAATGCAGCGCTGGTTGAAGAAGCCGCCGCCGCGGCTGAAAGCTTGCAGGACCAGGCTCATGATCTGGTGCAAGTCGTGAGTATATTCAAGCTGGATGCTGCCATGCCGAATCAGCAGCTTGCAGCGCCACGGTTGCCTGCGCTCAAGCAGTATTCCATGCCGCGTTCAAAACCGGCCATCGCCGTGTCGCAGCGCAAGCAACTGGCCGTTGCCGCAGGTGATTGGGAATCATTCTAAAAATACTCATATCAAAATGCAGGCGATGTGCAAAAAGGCACAGGAAATCCATCGATTTCCTGTGCCTTTTTTACATACATTTTGTTGTGTCACTGATACAAAACGGCTACGCCTGAATGACTAGTGACTTTAGGTCGGAAGAGTCCGCTACAGAGGCAATTGCACCAATAAAATGTATTGATGGCCGCATCAAGCAAGCTCGAAAAATTCCTTACGGGCAAATAAAGCATATTAGTATTGCATAAGCATGTACGCATATAAATTTACGACATGGAAGACAGCATATACATGCGATAGCAGCATGCATGTGCTGACAGATAAGCAACATCCACGATACACAGCCGCAAAGAGCTGACCATAAATAAATTGGAGTCTAGAGCATGAATGATCACACGCCATCGAAACCGTTCAAGTCGCTGACGAACACCTTGGCCGTCACTGGTTCTATCGCCATCCTGGCGGGGACTGTCGCCATACTCGGCATTTTTTACGCACTGGCGCAACCGCATCAACAACGCAGCACGGCACAGTACGCGCAAGCCAAGGCATCCTCGATTGCGCAGGCAGTCGACATCTTTGACCAAACCATGCGCCTGAGCGCAGAAAATGCCTATGGCGGATTTCGCCGTCAATTCGATGCGTCGCTGATACTGAGCGATGAAGCCGGCGGCACGCTGACCAATGCCGGTCGCGTAGTCAATAACAATACCGTCGAGGTCGATCGTTTTGTGCAGGATTTCCCGGGTGGGAATGCGACGGTTTTTGTCGCCCAGGGTGAGGATTTCAAGCGGATTACGACTTCGGTTAAAAAAGAAAGTGGCGAGCGCGCAGTTGGCACGCTGCTGGATCGCAAAAGTCCGGCCTATGCCGAGGTGCGTGCAGGGCGCAAGTTTGTCGGCCGCATCACGCTGTTCGGCCGTCCCTTCATGACCGTGTATGAACCGATCAAGGATGCAGCCGGACGCATCGTCGGCATACTGTATATAGGCCTGGATATTTCAAAACAGCAAGTCTTCCTGCGCGAAGCGGTGGATAAAACCAGGCTCTTTGAAACCGGCGGACTGTACATTATCGATCCGCGCGGTGGCCCAGGCAATGCGACGCTGATTTTCCATCCATCTGCCGCCGGAAAAAAACTCGCCGAGATCCTGCCCAAGCAGGGAGAAGCATGGCTGGAAAGGCTGTCGAGCAACAGCAGCGAACGCATCGATCACGCGCCCTCAGTGCTGAAGCCTGAGCTGGATGCGGAGTATTTTGCCAGCGTCGCCAAGAGCCAGGAGAGCGGCTGGCTGGTCGTCGCCGAAGCACCGCAAGCAGAGGCGATGGCCCCCTTGCACAAGCAAATGATCTGGCTCGGCGGCTTCATCGTCGTCGGCGCCGTGCTGCTGGGGCTGGGCTTGATGGTATTCATCCGGAGGACTGTGCGACCGCTGGGGATTTTGAGCGAGCATGTGCAGGCGATAGGCCGCAGTGATCTGTCGCAGCCTATGGATTCGACGCGCCGGGATGAAATCGGCGTCATTACGCGTGACGTGGAATCGATGCGCCAGGGACTGGTGACGAGCATGCGCACGGTGCAGGCCGCCACTGAAAGCATATTTACCGCTTCCGGTGAAATTGCCAGCGGCAATCTGGATCTGTCGGGACGCACCGAAGAACAGGCCAGCTCACTGGAAGAAACTGCTTCTTCGATGGAAGAGCTGACCTCCACCGTCAAGCAGAACGCCGACAATGCACGCCAGGCCAACCAGCTGGCAGTGTCTGCCTCCGACGTCGCAGTCAAGGGCGGCGCAGTGGTGTCGCAAGTGATAGCTACGATGGCCGCCATCAACGGTTCATCGAAAAAAATCGTCGACATTATCGGCGTCATCGATAGCATCGCCTTCCAGACCAACATCCTGGCGCTCAATGCGGCGGTCGAGGCAGCGCGCGCCGGCGAGCAGGGCCGCGGCTTTGCGGTAGTCGCATCCGAAGTGCGCAACCTGGCGCAGCGTTCGGCGGCGGCGGCCAAGGAAAGCAAGACCCTGATCGACGACTCGGTCGACAAGGTCGGGGTCGGTACCCAGCTGGTAGACCAGGCCGGAAGCACGATGACCGAGGTAGTCGATAGCGTCAAGCGGGTGACCGACATCATGGGCGAGATCATGGCTGCCAGCCAGGAACAAAGCGCCGGCATAGAACAGGTCAACCAGGCGATCAGCCAGATGGACCAGACTACGCAACAGAATGCGGCGCTGGTCGAAGAGGCTGCTGCGGCGGCAGAGAGCTTGCAGGATCAAGCCAGCAAACTGGCCGAGGTCGTCAGTGCCTTCAAGCTCAGCGCTAGTGGCGGAATGTCTGCGACGCATGCGACGACTGCCAGAACGCAAGTCGCGCACCGTGCACCGAAAATGCTCGGATCAAGCAAGTCCTGAAGCACTGCGATGCATGCAATCGTCACGCATGCATCGCTTGCTGCCTGATTAGTGTTTGGATAATGCGGTTCAGGCAATGTGATTCCAGCAATACAGTTTCAGCAACACGAGTCCGCAATGCCTTCTGGCCCATGCAGTGCTATGGGCCAGAATTGCGTTTGGGCAGCCGCTTACGCGCGTCATCTGCACCTAGACCGAAATGACTAGCAATCTTAGTCTGTCATGCCAGCAGTCAGGCGCGCCGTCGCTGTTTACAATCGATGCATGGACAATTTTCGCGGAGTCAGCAGATGTTAAGCGACCGGTTTGGTCGATCCATCGAGTATTTGCGTATATCGGTAACGGATCGTTGTGATTTGCGCTGCACCTACTGCCTGCCCAAAGGCTTCAAGGGTTTTGAAGAGCCGCAGGACTGGCTGACTTTTGACGAAATCACGCGCCTGGTTGCCGCCTTTGCCCGCCTGGGCACCTCACGGATACGCCTGACCGGCGGCGAACCGCTGTTGCGGCGCAATCTGCCGGAACTGGCAGGCCGCATCGCCGCCTTGCCCGGCATACGCGATCTGTCGCTGTCGACCAATGCCACCCGGCTGGATCGCTATGCACCGGCGCTGAAGGCGGCGGGCGTGTCGCGCATCAATGTCAGCCTCGATTCGCTGGACCGCGAACAGATGAAAAGCATTACCGGACACGACAGCCTGCCCAAGATCATGGCCGGACTGATGGCCGGCAAGGCGGCCGGCTTTGCGCCTATCAAGATCAATATGGTGGCGATGCGCGGCGTCAATGATGCGGCGATCGACGACATGGTGGCATTTTGCATAGAGCAGGATTTTGTATTGCGGCTGATAGAAACGATGCCCATGGGCGCCACCGGCCGTGACACCGGATTTCTTGATCTGGGACCGATACAGGAGCGCCTGCAACAGAAATTCAATTTGCAGGCGCAGGCGCTGGAACTGGGCGGCGGGCCGGCGCGCTATCTGACGACGGCCGACGGCAGCGCCAGCATAGGTTTCATCACGCCGATGTCGCAGCATTTCTGCGCCACCTGCAACCGCGTGCGGCTGGCGGTGGATGGCACGCTGTATCTGTGCCTGGGACAGGAAGAAAAATTCGAGTTCCGTCCATTGCTGCGCGACGGCGCCAGCGATGCGGAGCTGGAAGCCGCAATCCGCTTGGCCATAGAATTGAAACCGCAAAAACACGAATTCCGCGAGCAGCCCACCAAGGTCGTGCGCTTCATGTCGCAGACCGGCGGCTGAAACGGCAGCAGGGTGCGCGACAGGCAAGCGATTTGCCTGCATACTCGCCAGTAACATGGTTCCTTTGAACCGACATCGCTACGCAAGGCAATCAATATGGCACCCAATATCATAGGCATCGCCGGCTGGTCCGGCAGCGGCAAGACGACCTTGCTGGAATATCTGCTGCCGCGGCTGGCTGCACGCGGCTTGTGCGTCAATGTGATCAAGCACAGCCACCACGATCTGGTGCTGGAAGCGCCGCAAAAGGATAGCGCGCGGGCGCGCGCGGCGGGGGCGGTGGAAGTGCTGGTCGCCTCGCCATTCCGTTTCGCATTGATGCATGAATTGCGCGGCGCGCCTGAGCCGACACTGGCGCAGCACGTCAGCCGCATGGCGCCGGCCGACCTGACGCTGGTAGAGGGCTACAAATGGGAGCCCATACCGAAGATAGAAGTGCATAGACCCAGCCTGGAGCAGCCGGCTCTTTACCTCGACAGCCCGGATATCGTGGTGGTCGCCAGCGATGTGGCGGCGCCGGATAATTTGCCGCAGGGATTGACTTGGCTGGATCTGAACCAGCCGGAACAGGTGTTGCAATGGCTGCTGGCCTATATTGAAAAATAGGCAGCGATTGCGATGCAGACTGCCTGAGCGCGTATACCTTGATCTATATCATGCCGCGGTCGCGCCGACTTCGCTAAGCTTGAACCGTCAGAACAATCAGAAGGAATAGCGATGCAAACAGAAATCATGAATGTGAACGGCATGACGGGTGAAGCCTGTGCCGACAAGGTGAGTGCGGCCTTGCTCGCCATTAATGGCGTCAACGATGTCACTGTCTCACTCGCCGTCAGCAAGGCGACCGTGAAATTCGACGAAGAATTGACCTCGCAGCAGGAATTGCAGGCGACGCTGGCACGTGCCGGCTACGGTATAGAAGTCGCACCGGCGGCCAAAAAGGCGGGCGGTTGCTGTGGTGGTTGCGGTGGCGGTGGTCACTAGGATTTAAATCCAGTCCCGGTCGGTGCCGGGCTCATCTGCAGTCTTTTGCAGTCACGCCTTTCCTGTTAAATGGAAGGGCGTTTTTTATTGGCGCCGGCGTTTTACTTGTCGTTGGCAGCGCCGGTCACGCCGTGCCCGACTGCGAAGATGGCGGCCTGCACGCGGCTTGTCAGATGCAGTTTTTTCAGGATGTTTTGCACGTGTATCTTGACCGTGCTATCCGCCACGTCCAGCGTGCGCGCAATGATCTTGTTGCTTTCGCCTCTGGCCAGGCAGGCGAGGATATCCTTTTCGCGCGGCGTCAGCTTGTCGAGTTCGGAACGGGCTTCGGTACGCTGGCCGGCATGCTGCAATTGCGCAATCAGCTTGGCCGTCATCGATTCGGCGACCACGGCTTCGCCGGCGGCGGCGCGCTGGATCGCGCGCACCAGGTATTCGGCATCGATATTCTTGATCAGGTAGCCGCGCGCGCCGCTTTGCAAGGCTACGCCCAGGTCTTCTGCATCTTCCGATACTGTCAGCATGATGACGGCGGTATGCGGGCAATCCTGCAGCATCAACTGCAGGGTTTGCAGGCCGGAGATGCCGGGCATGTTCAAGTCCAGTAACACCACGTCCGGCTGCAACTGCTTGGCGCGCTTGATGCCTTCCACGCCATCCGAGGCTTCGCCGACCACGGAAAATTCAGGATAGCGCTGCAGCAGCGAACGTATGCCGCTGCGAAACAGCGTGTGATCGTCTATCAGCAGCACGCTGATGACCGGTGCTGCAACGGTATTCTGTTCTGTCATTTTTTCTGTCTCGCTGCTCATATCGGTTCCTGTAGGCTAGGCTGCACGGCGCTGTGCATGCGCAAGCTGCAGCAATACGGTGGTGCCCTGTTGCGGCTCGGATTGCACGTCGAAGGTGGCGTGGATGCGCTGCGCCCGTTCGCGCATGATGTGGATGCCGACGTGGCTTTCGCCTTTTTGCAGCAGCGTTGCGGCATCGAAGCCGACGCCATTGTCCCAGATCGAGAGGTTGAAATCCTTGCCATCTTCCATCTTGATTTCCACTTTATCGGCGAGCGCATGCTTGCGGATGTTAGACAGCGCTTCCTGCACGATGAACATGATCTGCAATTGCTGCTCATGCGGTAGCGGCGCGCCAGTGCCGCTGGCGCTGAAGTCGACGGCTATGCCAGCCTTGCGGCGGAATTTGTCTATCGTGCTTTCCAGCGAGTTGACCAAATCGCCCTTGACCAGGCGGCTGCGGAAATTCAGCAGCAATTCGCGTATGTCTTCGTAACTCTCGTTGACACCGGCGCGCAGCGCCGGCACGATTTCAGCGACTTCCTTGAGCCGGCCTTTTTGCAGCGAGTCATCCAGCATCTGCACCTGCAGGTTGAGGAAAGTCAGGCCCTGCGCAATGCTGTCGTGCAAGCCTTGTGCCACCAGGTTGCGCTCTTCCGAAATCGCCATTTCGCGTTCGCGCATCGCCAGCCTTATATTCTCGATCGCCACGCCCAGCAAATTGCCTAGCGTATCGAGCAAAGCCTGTTCATGCTTGCTGAATGTCTTGGCCTGGCGGAAATGCAGATTGAAAAACCCGAGGTATTGTTCATGTGCATACAGGTGGAAGATGGAAACGGAGGCAAATCCTTCGCGATGGCATTGCAGATTGCGCGTTTCATCCATTTCATCAAGGTTGTGCACCATTGAAATTTTTTGCTCTACCGCTGCACCGCACAGGCAATCGCCAACTTTCAGACAGTGCTCGGATTCCACCAGTTCCTGGGAGATGCCTTTGTGAACGACCATATGCATATGGCCGCGCGCTGCTTCCAGCACGCGTACCGAGCCGCCATCGGCCTGGAAATATTGCATGATGCGTTGCAGGAAGCCGTCGCACAACGCTTCCATCGGTTGCGGCCGCTGCAGGAAGGCGGCGCTATCGTAGAGCAGGGCGAGTTCGCGGTTCTGGTCTTCCAGCGTGGCGGTTTTTTGCTTGACCCGGTTTTCGAGACTGTTGTAGGCGGTTTCCAGCCGGTCCGCCATCTGGTTGAAGCCTAGCGTCAACTGGCCGAATTCATCTTCGCTTTCGACCTCCAGCCGTACGCCGAGATCCCTTTCATTCATCCTCTGCATGCCTTCCTGCAAGCGCGTTACCGGCTCTATGATCAGCATGAACATCAGGTATATCATCATCACGGTGCCGATCAGCGCCATCGCCACCAGCATCAGTTGCGACGAACGCAGCCAGAAGGTGCGATTTTCACTATCCTGCTCTA
>NZ_JAUSME010000062.1 GCF_030645555.1 Herminiimonas sp. | reverse complement strand
CCAGCGGCTTAACCGTATACAGCGCGGTCAGCAGGACGATGATCGACAGCGCGATATTGAAGCTGAAGAAAATATCGAGCACGATGGCCGGTAGCGGCAAGATCATCATCGACAGCATCATGATGATGATCAGCGGTGCCGCGATGGCTTTTGAACCCGGGCCCGTCATCCAGGCTGGCATTTTCAGGCTATTCATTGTGGCAGGCCATTGGTATCTGCATCTTCTGCAGCGGGGTTGAGAGGATCAAGCTGCGGCGGCACGTCGAGATCGGCCGGTTTTTCAGGACGCGCACCGCCGTTCTTGCTGTAGGCGCGCAACTGGAATACATAGGCCAGCACTTCTGCGACTGCGATATACAGCGCTTCCGGGATTTCATCGCCGAGTTCTGCATGGCGAAACAGCGCACGCGCCAATGGCGGCGCTTCGAGTATCACCACATTGTTTTCCAGCGCCAGTTCGCGGATTTTGGCCGCGACTTCATCGGCACCCTTGGCCACGACTTGCGGCGCGCGCATGCCGTTTTCAGAATATTTCAGTGCGACCGCATAGTGCGTCGGGTTGGTGACGACCACGTCTGCGGTCGGTACTTCGGACATCATCCGGCGACGCGCCATTTCACGTTGTTGCTGGCGTATCTTGGCCTTGATTTCCGGGTTACCGTCGGATTCCTTGGCTTCCTGGCGGACATCCTGACGCGACATCATCAGTTTTTTCGCGTGTTGCCACATTTGATATGGCGCATCGATGGCGGCAATAAGGATCAAACCGCTGACGATGAAAACGAAGCTGACCAGCAGCAAATGACCCAGATGCGCCGAACCCGATCGCAGGGGCTCCACGCTCAAGGCCAGCACTGCATCGATTTCATACTTGATCACCATCCAGGCGATGGCGCCGACCAGGATGGTTTTGGCTATGGCCTTGCCCAGCTCCACTGCGGAACGGGTAGATACCATATTGCCGAGGCCCTTGAATGGATTCATGCGACCGAAATCAGGCTGCAAGGCCTGGGCGCTGAACAGCCAGCCGCCTATCAGCATCGGCGATACCAGCGCCACCACGATCAGGATCAGTGCGGCAGGCGCGAAAACGATGAGTAAGCTGACTATGCTGGCGGCGGTACGGGTCAGCAGCAACTGCATGTCAAACGCCAGCTCCCTGTCGAAGGACAGGCCGGATGCCAGCATGCGGTTGAGTTCGGCCACCATATTGTCGCCGGTGAACCAGAAAGCAGCGCTCGCACCGAGTAACAGCGTGCAGGTCGCCAGCTCGCGCGAACGCGGCACGTCACCCTGCTCCCGCGCCTGTTCCAGCTTGCGCGGTGACGCGGGTTCTGTCTTTTCGAGATCACTTTCTTCAGCCAAAGCCGACTCCTGGGGCAATCCGGTAGACGTTCAATATGACGCCATGCGGACCAATGAGTCGATTATTGGCTAGAAAGCTTCGAGGTGATCGAGGGAATAGGGTGGGAAATACCCGCTTTTTAAATGTTGCCAGGCGGATATGTGAAAAAAAGCCTAGATTTTAATGCTGTGCGCCCAGGCCAGTGCTGCCAGGTGCGCTTCATTGACTTGACGCGCATTGACAAAGATCGCATCGGCCAGCGCGCTTATATCGCCATTATTGGATTCGCAGGCCTCGGCCAGCGCCAGGAAAGGGCCATACATGCCTTCCCGTGTCAGCAAGGCTTGCGACACCGGTTCGGAAAGATGGATTTTTTCCAGTATTTCTTCCATCGGGATGCCCAGCAAGCGGTCCAGCAGCGAAAACATGCCGACCACAAACAGATTCTCGGCCTCATTCTTGGGCAGGATGCCCTGCCCGGCCAATTCGGCAAAACGCCCGCGCACGATTGCGGTTTGCATCAAGACGGCCGAATGACTGTTGGCGCTGGCCGTTGCCAGCAACAGTGACAACCAGCGATACAAGGGTGAATAACCCAGCATCGTGACGGCATGACGCAGGGATTGTATCTCCACGCCTAGACCGAAGCCGACGTTGTTGATATAGCGGAATAATTTGTATGACAATGCAGCGTCACGCTTGAGGACGTTTTCCAGCTCGCGCACATCGGCATTCTGACGCACCATATCCATCAATTGCACGATGATGATTTGCGCCGAATTCAAGCCTTGTTTTTCTTTGCTTGGACGCGGAGTCAGGTAAAGATTGCCGATGAATGCATGCAAGCCGGTGGCCATGCAGGTATCGTATTCCTGCCAGTTGGCGATATGGCGCGCCACTTTGACTGCCGGTGATTGAAGGTTGGCCAATGCCGCCCTTGCCTCGGCATCCTCACCACCGAACTTGCCTTCGATGTGACTGACGACGTTCAGCAAGGGGCTGCCTGGCGCCAGTGTTTCCGCATCACGCAAGGAAATGCCATAGCCCTGCTGGCGCAATTCCATCACTGTCTTGAGCGTGTCTGCATCGGCCAGATCGGCCGCCGTCAGCTGGAACACCGTATTTTTTGCCGGTAGTGTTTGCACCACGTCGGAGGCTATCAAGGCTGGCGTGGCTTCAAAAAACAGCACGTTATCCTTGAGCAGCCAGCCCGATTCTTCATCGCGTAATTGTGTGGCCGCAAACCTTGCCAATTCCAGCAAGTCTTCATCGCTGGCCATGCCGCCATCTTGCTCATTGCTGTACCAGCGCAGTTCGTATCCCTGTATCTGCTGGGCTGCATTCAGGAGCGGTTCTCGAACAATGAATTTGTTTTCAGACATGGGACCGATGAGAGAGATAAGAACAGGAATGGAAAGGATGGTGCGTCACGCTCACCAATGAATTAAAACCCCAGGCTTTCAAGCAAATCATCTACCTGCGCCTGACCGGCGACCACATCATTGCCGACCGGGTTGATTTGCGGGCCATTCAGCAAGCCGGTATCGACTTCACGCTTGATTTCCGGCGGCGCGTAATCGACCAGCAATTGCAGCAATTGCTGCTCCAGGCCATGGGCGAGCTCGGTGACTTTCTTGATGACCTGCCCGGTCAAATCCTGAAAATCCTGCGCCATCATGATATTCATCAAATGCTGCTTGGTTTCCACCGCTGCGCCCTGGGTTGTCGCCAGGTAAGCGGCCGTACGCTGCGCCATCGCGCGATATTTTTCTTCTGAAAACTCAGACTGCAGCGCCTGTTGCCAATCGGTCGAAAGCGCCGCGGCATCGGCTTGTATCCGGTCTTGCAGCGGGCCGGCAGCTTCCGTCGCAGTCAATACGCGCTGCGCCGCCTGCTCCGTCATGCGCGCAACATAGTCAAGACGATCGCGCGCGTTGGGGATGTCGTGCGAGGCACGTTCTATCAATTGGTCGAAGCCCAAACCGCGCAAGCTGTCATGCAGTGCGCGCGTCATGTGGCCGACGCGCGACAATACTTCGTCGTGCGAGATCTCGGCAGCTTCGCCGTCCACACCGTGCATGGAAGCGGGCGTCATTGCTACACCTGGGGTGGTGCTCAACTCAGGCTCCGGCTGCAGCCAGTTTTTCGAATATCTTCGCCAGTTTTTCATCCAGCGTAGCCGCGGTAAATGGCTTGACCACATAGCCATTTGCGCCTGCTTGTGCGGCAGCGATAATGTTTTCTTTTTTCGCTTCTGCCGTCACCATCAAGACCGGCAACTTGCACAATGCAGGATCGGCACGGATGTTTTGCAACATCGTCAAGCCATCCATATTCGGCATATTCCAGTCGGATACGACGAAATCGAATTGCTCGCTTCTCAGTTTCGCGAGCGCCATTACGCCGTCTTCGGCTTCATCAACGTTCGTATAGCCCAGCTCTTTCAAGAGATTGCGGACGATGCGGCGCATGGTTGAAAAATCATCAACGACTAGAAATTTGGTGTTTGGACCTGCCATGAATTACTCCATTGATTCTTTAAATCGTTATAAATCTAGAAAGAGTTTGAAGCTGCTTGCACAGCTCCTCTTTTTTCGACATCTTGCCATTATGCACTGATGATGCAGCAGAAATGGAAGAATTCCAACCCTGCCGTTCCAGCAGCCTGTTTATACCCTCAATGCACGACTGCCGTGCGTTGCCAGATAACCTAAAACCATACCCGGCAATGCCTGCAGCGCGCCCACTTCGTGCGTACCACCGACAGCAATCGCTTCGCGCGGCATGCCAAATACCACGCAGGATGCTTCATCCTGGGCAAAATTATAGGCGCCGGCATTTTTCATTTCCAGCATGCCTAGCGCGCCATCCTTGCCCATGCCCGTCAAAATAACACCAACCGCGTTCTTGCCTGCATGGACAGCCGCGGAATGAAACAAGACATCGACCGATGGACGATGACGATTGACCGGTGGCCCCTGGTCGAGTTGAGTCATGTAGTTGGCACCGCTACGCACCAGTTGCAGATGTGAATGTCCGGGTGCGAGGTAGGCATGGCCGGGCAATATACGCTCGCCACCCTCAGACTCCTTGACGTCAATTTTGCACAGGTTATCCAGCCGCTGCGCAAAAGACTTGGTAAAGCCGGGCGGCATGTGCTGGGTGATCAAGATGCCCGGGCAATCGGATGGCATCTGGATCAGGAAATCCTTGATCGCCTCGGTGCCGCCGGTCGACGCGCCTATGATGATCAGCTTCTCGCTACTGGTCAAAGGATTGCGTATCAAAGGCAAGGCACTCTCTGTCGCCGGCTTGCTTGGGTCATGAATCTGGCGCGCCTTGACCTTGGCCTTGGAAGCGGCACGGATTTTGTCGGCGATCAGTTCCGTGTATTCCAGCATGCCGCTCTGGATAGACATCTTCGGCTTGGTGACAAAATCAACTGCGCCCAATTCCAGTGCGCGCAAGGTGATTTCAGATCCGCGCTCGGTCAGCGATGACACCATGACGACCGGCATCGGCCGCAAGCGCATCAATTTCTCGAGAAAATCGAGACCGTCCATGCGCGGCATTTCCACATCCAGTGTCAACACATCGGGGTTGGTCTGCTTGATCAAGTCCCGCGCGATGATGGGATCCGGCGCCACGCCGACGACTTCCATGTCCGGCTGGCTGTTGATAATTTCCTTCATCACGCCACGGATCAATGCCGAGTCGTCCACAATCAATACTTTTATTTTCATAATGCCACCTAGGCGAATCTTCTCTTATTGGGCTACCGCGATCAGGAAAACAGCTCGATATCGCCGGCGACATTGTTCGTCTGCAGACGGTTGGCGTAATCCTGTTCGCGATTGACCAGCGTGTTGTTGTTCAACTGCTTGAGCTTCTTGACCAGTACTTTGCCGCTGCGCGGGAAGTAATATACTTTGCGCGGATGGATGTCATTCAAATCCTCGGCAAGCACGCGGATATTTTCCACCTTCAGAAAATTGCGCACGAACTGCGCATTGCGCTCGCCCACATTCAATGAAGAAAACCCGCGCAATACTGCACCGCCGCCAAACACCTTGGCTTCCAGGTTTTCACGTTTGGCGCCCGCCTTCAACAAATCGTTGATCAATATTTCCATCGCGTAGGTACCGTAGCGCGCTGAAGCAGAAATCGGGCTGTCCAGGTCGGCGCCGCTGTCCGGCAGCATGAAATGGTTCATGCCGCCTACGCCCGATACGCGATCACGTATGCAAGCCGACACACATGAGCCCAGTACCGTCACGATCATCATATCCTTGCCTGTGTAGTAATACTCACCAGGCAAGATCTTGGCCGCATCACAATCGAATGCCCGGTCGTAATAGACATTCGTGGCGAAATGCTCTTTGGTTAATTCACTCATCAATTTTGCCTCATGCGCGACGCAACTGCGCACCATTCATTTTTCGGTTCGGGTCCAGCTCATACACTGTTTTACCGCGCAACTTGAATGCATCGGTTACATACAGGAAGTTCTCTGAATGTCCGGCAAACAACAAACCATCCGGCTTCATCAGTGGCGCAAAGCGATCCAGTATTTTCCCTTGTGTAGGCTTGTCGAAATAGATCATCACGTTGCGACAGAAAATCACGTCGAACGGCCCGGCAACGCCCCAGTTGTCAGCCAGCAGGTTCACCTGCTTGAAGGTAATCATCTGCCGCAGCTCGGGGCGCACGCGCACCATGCCTTCGCGATCGCCTTTGCCGCGCAGGAAAAAGCGCTTCGCACGCTCCGGCGACATCTTGTCGAGTCGGTCCATGGAATAAACACCATTGGCGCCGGCGTTCAATACATTGGTGTCTATGTCGGTGGCAATGATGCGTACCGGCGGCGTCAAGGTATTGAATGCTTCGCACGCAGTCATCGCTATCGAGTACGGCTCTTCACCGGTAGAGGCGGCCGAACACCAGATCTCTATCGGTTCCTTGACCTTTTTCAGATGCTCGGCAAGCAGCGGGAAATGGTGTGATTCGCGGAAAAACGAGGTCAGGTTAGTGGTCAGGGCATTGGTGAATGCTTCCCACTCGTCGGCATCGTCGCCATGCTCGAGCTTGTCCAGATAGGTGACAAACGATGCTATG
>NZ_JAUSME010000185.1 GCF_030645555.1 Herminiimonas sp. | reverse complement strand
GCACGGCTTCGGTCGACCACAGGATCAGCAGCATGAACAGCGCGCCGGTCAGCACGCGCGTGATGTCGATAGGGTAGAGCGGCGTGACCTGGAACATGGGCACTACCTGGAACGCAATGCCTATCGTCAGCAGGCCGACCCAGCCGGCCAGGCCCCACAGCACATGCAAATCGGTCAGCAGCATCAGCGGCCATGCATGTTGCCAGGCAAATGCGCTGGCCATCGAGGCGCCGAGCAAGACCGTAATGATCAGAGCCATCACAGCCAGGCGGATGGCGCCGACGGTGGCCGAGGCTGTGGATTATGCTCTGGGTTGCGACTTTTGCCGCAAGCCTATGCTGCAGACTGTGAGCAGCCACAGGAAGGCCGGCACCAGAAACAGCAGCGCCAGACGAAACAGCAAGGCGAGTGAAAACCAGAATCCGCCGGCCAGCAGCATGGTACCCAGCGCCAGCAGTGTGTGCACGACCTGGGCGGTCAGGTGCGGACGAAACAACTGGATGCCGGCCACGACCGGCAATATCTGCAACAGCGCGCCTATCATCGCCATCGTCAAAAAGCCCAGCGTCAACAGATGCGTGATCGCGAGGGTGGATGGCGTCCAGCGCGATACCAGCACTGACGGCCCCTGCCACAACAGCAGTGCCGCAGCGGCAAATAAAAAAATCGGTGCGCTGAGAAAAAATCTCAACGGCACCGATAAGGGTGGTGTCTGGTCGTAGGAGAGGGCGCGCTGAATCATGTTTTTTGCCAGATCAGGATTTCATACAGATAATCCGGTCTTTCATGCGTGCTGTATCGATATCCATTGTTATCGAGTATGCGGTAGAGCGGTCGCGGCTCGCGGTCTATCAGCATGCGCAGGCGCTGGCCTTGCGGCAGCTGCGACAGGGCTTCCAGCACACGCTCCATCGGCTCCGGCGGTTGCAGGCCGCATACATCCAGGGAAATTTCTTCATCCATGAGCGTCATACCCGGGTGAGATCGTTCGCAGTAGCGCTGGCATCTGCCGGATCGACCAGATCGACATGCTTGCTGAGCAGGATGCAATCGGCCATCAGGTACATGATGTTTTCTTCCTTCAGATTATGCTCTTGCAGCGTAGTAAGCAAGGTGTGGGCGTGATGGAGGAAGTCGCCGGCGTCGCGCTGTGCCATTGCATACGCCATGCGCACCAGTATATTGCGTATCAAGCCATGTTCCATGCGCATGATACCGGTCGGGCCGTTACGGTTGCCGGTGATTTTTTCAAAGGCCGGGAACAGCAAATTTTCTTCCATGCCGAGATGCTCTTCCAGCGCCTGCTGTAGGACCAGGAAAGCTTCTTTCGTCTGCCGCCAGTTGCCAACGCGGGCATTGTCTTCCAGTTCTGCAAAAGTGGCTTCGCAGGATTTGTGCTCTGGGTTCAGGTAAGTGCTGGTGGTATCCATGCTCGTCTTTTCTCTTCAGGTTATGAGGCATTCTCACATCGCAAGGCACTCGATATCCTTGATGTGCATTAAGGAATCCATCGCCACATGAAAGCTATATTGTTGGCAACCGGTGGCAGCGCTCCTGAAGCTCAGGCGTTGCTGCCAATTTGACATGCATGGCTGGCACTTGAACGTCTGTCGCTATCGCTTAAACCAGGGAAATCATAGTGTTACAGACTGCATTGGCACGACTCAAGCTCAAGGGGCATACGCTGCTGCCTATCGTCCAGGGCGGCATGGGCGTGGGCGTTTCGGCGCACCGGCTGGCGGGCGCGGTGGCGAAGCTGGGGGCGCTAGGCACCATTTCCAGCGTCGATCTGCGCCGCCATCACAAGGATTTGATGGCGCAAACCGGCAAGTCGCGCGACAAGGAAAAAATAGATGCAGCGAACCTGATTGCGCTGGATAGAGAAATCAAGGCGGCGCGCATCATCGCCGACGGCAAGGGCATGATCGCCGTCAATATCATGCGTGCAGTGGCGGAATATGCAGCCTGCGTGCGTCAGGCGTGCGAAAGCGGCGCCGATGCCGTGGTGGTCGGTGCGGGCTTGCCGCTGGATCTGCCGGAATTGACGGCGGAACATCCGCAAGTGGCGCTGATTCCCATCCTGTCGGATGCTCGCGGCATCGCGCTGGTGCTAAAGAAATGGATGCGCAAGCAGCGCCTGCCGGATGCCATTGTGATCGAGAATCCGCGTTATGCAGCCGGCCATCTCGGCGCGGCCGGGCTGGATAAACTCAACGATCCGCATTTTGCCTTTCCCATCGTGCTGGAAGAAACATTTGAGTTATTCAAGCAGATGGGACTGGAGCGCGAAAACATCCCGCTGATTGCCGCCGGCGGCATCAACAGCCATGAACAGGTGCGCCATTTACTTGGCCTCGGCGCCAGCGCAGTCCAGCTTGGCACGCCGTTTGCCGTGACCGAGGAGGGCGATGCCCATCCCAATTTCAAGCAAGTGCTGGTCGATGCGCGGCCGGAAGATATCGTGACCTTCATGAGCGTGGCCGGTTTGCCGGCGCGTGCGGTGAAGACGCAGTGGCTGGCCAACTATCTCGACAAGGAAGCCAAGCTGCAGCGCAAGGCCGGGCCCAAGGAATGCACGGTCGGTTTCGATTGCCTGCATCAATGCGGTTTGCGCGACGGCATCGCCAAATCCGGCCAGTTCTGCATCGATACCCAGCTGGCGTTCGCGCTCAATGGCGATGTCAAGCGCGGGCTGTTCTTCCGCGGTTCGGAAAGCCTGCCGTTTGGCAATGCGATCCGGCCCGTCAGCGAATTGATCGAGTACCTGCTCAACGGTATACGACCGGCAGGCTTGCAGGACTGCCCGGCGCCAGCCTGAGGTCGAGGCCGTACTGCCAGCTCAGAGCAACCTCAAGCAACCCCAAGCAACTCCCGTGTCTAAACCGTTTGCAGCATCAACTTAATCCACCATGAGCAATACACCGATTTCTGTCGTAACTGCGGCATCAGAGATAGAGCTGGTCTGTCCTGCCGGCAGCCTGCCTGCCTTGAAGGCTGCCGTCGACAATGGCGCCGATTGCGTCTATCTCGGCTTTCGCGATGCGACCAATGCGCGCAATTTTGCCGGCCTTAATTTCGACGATGCGGCGATAGACGAAGGCATACGCTATGCACATGCGCGCGGCCGCAAGGTGCTGCTGGCGCTCAATACCTATCCGCAGCCCTCGACCTGGCCCTTGTGGCGCAAGGCGATAGACCGTGCCGCGCAGTCCGGCATAGACGCGGTGATCCTGGCCGACCCCGGCTTGATGCGCTATGCGGTCGACAAATACCCGGACCTGCGCCTGCATCTGTCGGTGCAGGGCTCGGCCACCAATTACGAAGCGATCAATTTCTATCAACAGCATTTCGGCGTGGCGCGCGCGGTGCTGCCGCGTGTGCTGTCGCTGGCGCAGGTGGAGCAAGTCGCGAAAAAGACGTCGGTCGAGATCGAGGTCTTCGGTTTCGGCAGCCTGTGCGTGATGGTGGAAGGGCGTTGCGCGCTGTCTTCCTACGTCACCGGCGAAGCGCCGAATACGCATGGCGTGTGTTCGCCGGCCAAGGCGGTGCGCTGGCAGCAGACGCCCAAGGGGCTGGAGTCGCGCCTCAACGGCGTGTTGATCGATCTGTACCAGGATGGCGAAAACGCCAGTTATCCGACGCTGTGCAAGGGCCGGTTCGATGTCGGCGGCGAACAATACTATGCGATCGAGGAGCCGACCAGCCTGAACACGCTGGAGCTGTTGCCGCAGCTGCTGACGATGGGCGTGCGCGCGATCAAGATAGAAGGCCGGCAGCGCAGCCCCGCTTATGTGGCGCAAGTCACGCGGGTATGGCGCGCAGCGCTGGACCAGTGCCGCGACAATTTGCCGCGCTACTCGGTCAAGCCGGCGTGGATGGCTGAATTGAACAAGGTGGCAGAAGGGCAGCAGCATACGCTGGGCGCCTACCACCGTTCGTGGAAATAGGCCGGTCATGCCGACCGCACAACTTTTATTGGAGCAAGCATGCTGAAACTCGCCCTCGGTCCCATCCAGTATTACTGGCCGCGCGAGACCACCTTCAAGTTTTATGAAGCCGTCGCCCGCACGCCGGTAGATATCGTCTATCTGGGCGAGACTGTCTGCTCGCGCCGGCATGAATTGCGCCTGGCCGACTGGCTGGAAATTGCCGACCGCCTGGCCGCTGCCGGCAAGCAGCCGGTATTGTCGACGCTGGTGCTGATCGAATCCGGCCTCGACCTGACGACGCTGCGCAGGATCATAGACAACGGCCGCTATGCAGTTGAAGCCAATGACATCGGCGCGGTGCATGCGCTGGGTGGTGCGCCATTCATCGCCGGCCCGCACTTGAACATCTACAACACGCCGACGCTGGAATTGTTTGCCGGGCTGGGCGCGACGCGCTGGGTGATGCCGCTGGAAATGGGACGCGAAGGATTGGCGCAGATACTGCAGGACAAACCGGCAGGACTGGAAACGGAAGTGTTTGCCTATGGCCGCATGCCGCTGGCGTTTTCCGCCCGCTGCTTCACCGCGCGTCACCACAACCTGCCTAAGGACAATTGCCAGTTCAGCTGCATAAATGATGCAGACGGCTTGCTGCTGAAAACGCGCGAAAACAGCGACTTCCTGGTGATCAACGGCATCCAGACGCAGTCGGCCAAAGTCTGCAATCTGGTCGATGAGCTGGCGGCGATGCAGGCGATGGGAGTCAATGTCGTGCGCCTCAGTCCGCAGGCGCAGCATAATGAGCGCATCATAGAGATATTCGACCGCGTGCGGCACGGCCAGATGGGGCCGGCCGAGGCACTGGCGGCGCTGCAGGAATGGATGCCGGACCAGCCATGCAATGGCTACTGGAACGGCAAACCCGGTTTGGATCAAATTGAACAGGCGCTGCAGTTCGGCGATATCTAATGCTTTACGGCGAGAGGTTCAACAGCATCAGTCATCTGGTCGGCGCCTTGCTGGCGGCGATAGGTGCAGTGCTGTTGATCGTGCTTGCGGCGCGCGCCGGCGATCCGTGGCGCATCGTCAGCTTCAGCATCTATGGCGTGATGCTGCTGACTTTATATCTGGTTTCCACCCTCTATCACAGCGCCCATGGCCACGCCAAGGATGTGCTGCGCAAGTTCGATCATTGCGCGATCTATCTATTGATCGCCGGCAGTTACACGCCGTTTGCGCTGGTGACGCTGCGCGGTCCCTGGGGCTGGTCGCTGTTCGGCATCGTCTGGGGCCTGGCGCTGCTCGGCGTACTGCAGGAAATCTGGTTCGCGCGCGGCGCCCGCATCCTGTCACTGGTGATTTACCTGCTGATGGGATGGCTGGCGATCATCGCCATCGTGCCGCTGATAGCGGCGCTAAGCTGGGATGGCTTCATCTGGCTGGCCGCAGGCGGATTGCTGTATACCGCAGGCATCATTTTCTATGCGACTGATCACAGGGTGCGGCACGGCCATGGCGTGTGGCATTTGTTCGTGCTGGCCGGCAGCATCTGCCATTACTGTGCAGTCCTGTTTTATGTCGCATGAGTTAGCAACAAGGAAGGAATCGCAATGAATCAAACCCGTCCCACCGTACCGGCACCGCTGGCAAAAATGCTGGCGCTGTTGCCGGCCTATCCCGGCTCCCTGTTGTTTGCCGCCGGACTCAACCTGGCGCTGGCGAAACACTTGCCGGCCGATGCGCAGGCGCTGCTGGAAGGAAAAAGATTGCGCATCAGCGTGCTCGACCTGCAGCTGTGCTTCGATTTCCAGTGGCGCGCCGGCAGTTTTTCGGCTTGCCGCGACGTCGGCAATACCGCCGGCAATATCGACCTGACGCTGGGCGCCAGCGCACATGATTTCATGTTGCTGGCGCAGCGCAAGGAAGACCCGGACACGCTGTTTTTCAGCCGGCGTCTGCAGATGGAAGGCGATACCGAACTGGGCTTGCTGGTGAAGAACACGCTCGATGCAATCGATTTCCCGGTGTTCGATCCGACCCGTCTGTTGCCGGCCCGCGTGCTGGCACGCCTGAAGCCGGGCGCTGCACGTGTAGCGGATATGAATATCTGATGGATTGAAGGAGGATGTAATCATGCATGCCGATAGAAAGGCTTTACCGCTTGTATATTCCTGTTCCGGCTGTTCCAGCGCGGCGCAGATGGCCAATCATGTAGCGTTGCGACTGGACCGGCGCGGCGTGGCCGAGATGTCGTGTATTGCCGGCGTGGGCGGCGATGTGCCTTCGCTGGTGAAGCTGGCGCATTCCGGGCGCGCGATCATCGTGATCGACGGTTGCCAGCTGGCCTGTGCCAGCAAATGCCTGGAACGTCACGGCCTCGCGCCGGACCAGCATTTGCAGTTGCATGATTACGGCGTGAAAAAACGCCTGCACGAGGATTTCGATATGGCGGAGGCGGAACAGATCGCCACCCAGCTGACGAATGAATTGCTGCGTCAGCGTGTGCTGGCCAACGCGACCCACACGACGCTGACTTCAGATGACTATCATTCAGCCTGACGCAGCGTGAAGTGCGGGAACAGTGTAGCTACACGCTGCACCAGATCGGCCGCCGGATAGCCGACGGTGCTGACGGCATTGAGTTGCGCATTGCCGCAACCCTGCGCGCGGAATAACTGCAGCGCATAGTTTTGCACTCCCATGCCGGAGAGCGTATGCGCCAGCTGCAGGATGTCGTCTTCAGCCAGCAAGCTGGGATGTATCGTGGTGCGGAATTCATAGGCTATCCCGCTGGCCAGTACTGCGGCGGCACTTTGCAGTGCGTGGCGGCCGCTGTCGGGGATGCGGGTGATGCGACCGTAACTGTCGAATGGCGCCTTGATGTCCAGACCTACCCAGTCCAGCAATGGCAGGATTTCTTCCAGCCGCTTCGGATAGGCGCCGGCGCTATGCAAGCCGACATCAAAACCGAGTTCGCTTACTTCGATGATGGCGTCCTGCAAGGCCGGGTCTACCGTCGCTTCGCCGCCGCTGAACACGACCGCATCGATCAAGCCGACCCGGCGCTTGAGCAACGCCACTATCTTGTTCCAGTCCAGCGGGCTGTCTGGCGTGCGTACCTGCAGATGCGGGTTGTGGCAATAATCGCAGCCCCACGGACATCCCTGCACGAAGACCACGGCGGCCAGCTTGCCGGGATAGTCGGTGGCGGTGAACGGCGTGACGCCGCCCACCTTCAGCAAGCGCGAGGCGACATTCTCAGGCGAGACTGGCGCACTGTTCACTGAAATACTTGCGTTCATGGAATTCCCCTTTTTTGCCGGTATTGAAAGATGACATAGGGCGGTGATAGCCCATCACGCGGGTCCATATTTCGCATGGCTGGCGTTCGGCATCGGTGAGGACGATGGCTGGCCTGGCCAGAAATACCGGTTTGATCATGTCGTTCATGTTGACTCCTTGGGTTGGTAATGAAGGTGGAAAGAAAGATTAAGCATCGGCAGATTCGCGCTGCTTGCGTGCGATGATTTCGTCATCGCATTTCGGACAAAACTCATGCTTGCCGCCCAGGTAGCCGTGCTTGGGGCAAATCGAAAAAGTCGGCGTGATCGTGATGTAGGGCAGCGAAAAGCGGCTCAAGGTACGCTTGACCAGATTGCGACACGCGTCGGCATTCGACAGCGGCTCCGTCATGTACAGATGCAGCACGGTGCCGCCGGTGTACTTGCGCTGCAAATCGTCCTGTCGTTCCAGCGCCTCGAAAGGGTCGTCGGTAAAGCCGACCGGCAATTGCGAGGAGTTGGTGTAGTAAGGCATGTCGGTGGTGCCGGCTTGCAGGATGTCGTGATGACGCTTGCGGTCTTCCTTGGCGAAGCGGTAAGTCGTGCCTTCGGCCGGCGTCGCTTCAAGGTTGTACATGTGGCCGGTCTCGTCCTGGAACACCAGCATGCGGGCGCGCACATGGTCCAGCAGGCGCACCGCAAATGCATGGCCCCATTCGCTGGTGATGTCGTGTTCGTCATGCGTGAAGTTGCGGATCATTTCATTGACGCCGTTGATGCCCAGCGTCGAGAAATGATTGCGCAGTGTGCCGAGGTAGCGCTTGGTGTAGGGAAACAAGCCATTGTCCATGTGGCGCTGGATTACCTTGCGCTTGATTTCCAGGCTGGTCTTGCCGAGTTCCATCAATTCATCCAGCCGCTGCAGCAAGCCGGCTTCGTCGCCAGCGTGCAGATAGCCGAGGCGGGCGCAATTGATCGTCACCA
>NZ_JAUSME010000174.1 GCF_030645555.1 Herminiimonas sp. | reverse complement strand
CAGCGATAGACCATGCCTTCCAGATTGGCCAGCAGCGTTCCCAGCAAACGGGCTTGCAAGGTAGGATCGGCAGGGTGGGATGGCATCGAGAGAAGCATATTTAAATGTGGCAAATTTGGTCATGAAAGGGAGACAGTTCCGATTCGCGTGCAGCAGGTCCGGGAAAAGTGCCAGGACTACGAATGCTTTCTATAAAGCAATATCGGTGCCACCACCGGACGATAGAGAGATATCCAAAATGGTGCGTTTGCTTGTGATGGCGATAACATTCCAGGCTGATCAGCCGTCTTGTTTAGTGCAGTTTCCATCCCGTTATGCCGATTGTTATCAGGCTGGCAGCATATTGAAAGAATTGATAACCAGGCAGTCGGTTCAGGATGCGGATGCTTGTGAAAAGCTGGCGGAATTTGCGTGCCACTTGAATGGCAGGAGGAATAGCAGGCAATTTTCATACGTTCATCAACAGGGCGGTGATGACTTTGTTGCTTTGGGCCTGCCTGGGCCCGGCAATGAAGTTGTTTGGCTCAGCGCGGCTTGTCTATGACTTCGCGCGCCAGGCGATCTTGTCTGTCATAGAAATCCAGCGTGCCGATATCGCCGCTGTTGCGCTGTCTGGATGGAATCAGGTGCTCGACGTCGCGCATCAATTCATCATCGATTTCCATATCGTCTTCACTGCCCCAACTCGTATTCATAATTCCTCCGTAAGGCATCATTTTACGATGCGCGCTGCCAAAGAGCCAGCTTGCGGCGAGCATCAGCCCAGCGTATCAGGGACTTCTCCGCTACTAGGCAGTTTGGCTGCCAGTACGGTCAATTTTTCTATGATGGGCGAAGACGCCAGCAAATGTGCAGCGTCTTCCACCAGTGCCTTGCAGATTTCGCCATCGAGATGCGCCTGTCGACCGGATTCGTCAGCGAAGAAGTCATAGATGACAAAGGTTTTGGCATCCAGCTTGATCGCAAACCATGCGGTAGTGGCTGGTTCACCCAGTGCGTATGACAGCTGCGCCCGGAGAAATTCTTCCAGTTCCTTTTCCTTGCCTGGTTTTGCTTCCAGACGGGCTTGCAATCCGACGGTAACCATAATGCCTCCTGTAGATGACGATCAAGTATCGTATGTGGCGAATAGCGGCTTTTAGTTCCCTGAAATGGCAATATATTGCCATATTGATCAGCTATGCATGCGCAGGCAAGCATCTTTTGCCGCGCTGCCGTCAATCATGGGTCTTTTGCCTAGTCTATACCCGCAATATTGACTTTCACCAGCGAGAAAATAAACACACCCTGCAGTCTATGACTTATCATCGTGGCCCGTTTCATTTACAGAGGTTTTTTCATGGCAAACGCGTGCGGCGTCGATTTCGGGACGTCGAATTCGACAGTAGGCTGGAGCCGTCCCGGTCATTCAGCCTTGTTGCAACTCGAAGATGGCAAAGTGACCCTGCCGTCCGTCGTCTTCTTCAATGCAGATGAAGAACAGGTGTATTACGGTCGTGCTGCACTGGCCAATTACCTGCAGGGTTATGAAGGCCGCCTGATGCGCTCGCTGAAGAGTCTGCTGGGCACCAGCCTGATCGATGACCAGACTGAAGTGATGGGGATGGCATTGCCGTTCCGTACCTTACTGACGCAATTCATGGGCGAGTTGAAGCGGCGTGCCGAACTGGCGGCCGGGCGTGAATTTACCAGCGTGGTCATGGGACGCCCGGTGTTCTTCGTCGATGGCAATGAAGAAGCCGATATCCTGGCGGAAGACACGCTGTATGAGATCGCGCAATCGATAGGTTTCAAGGATATCGATTTCCAGTATGAGCCGATTGCTGCCGCATTCGATTATGAATCCAAGATAGAGCGCGAAGAACTGGTGCTGATCGCCGACATCGGCGGCGGCACCTCGGATTTTTCGCTGGTGAGGCTCTCCCCCGAGCGTGCCAAAAAAGTCGACCGGCGCGACGATATTCTGGCAACCGGCGGCGTCCACATAGGCGGTACTGATTTCGACAAATACCTGAGCCTGACCAGCATCATGCCGCTGCTGGGGCTGGGTAGCCGCCTCAGCAACAACAATGAAGTGCCGTCCAGCTATTACTTCAACCTGGCGACCTGGCACACGATCAATCTGGCGTACACGCAAAAGACCTGGCTGCAGATCAAGGATATCTATCGCGATGCACTGGAAAAAGACAAGCTCGACAGCTTGCTGCACCTGATAGAACATCGCTCGGGTCACTGGCTGGCGCTGAAGGCCGAGGAAGGGAAGATTGCGCTTTCATCGGCGCTGGAAACCGAACTGGTGCTGGATCGCCTGTCGCCGGCGCATATACTGACCTTGCGGCGTGACGAGTTTGAAGATGCGATCCACAAGATGGTCAACACGGTTGAAACCACGGTCGCCAATCTGTTGCGCGATGCGGGCATCGCTGCCGACGAGGTGGATACGGTGGTATTTACCGGTGGTTCCAGCGGTGTGCATTTAATGCGCGAGAAAATCGGTGCCTTGCTGCCGAATGCGCGCCGCGTCGAAGGTGATCTGTTCGGCAGCATCGGCGCTGGCCTGGCGCTGGATGCAGTCAGAAAGTTCGGCTGATGCCCGAGCGTTTGAGTTGATCGTGCCATGCATTCACAGCTTGCCTGGCACGATGCATTTTAAAATGGTATAAACAATTTGCGCATTTATGCGCAAATTTTTTTATGCGCATGAAAATGCGGCTGGCGACGGCCATATTGCCCGGTCAGCCCATCATGCGCAGGATTGTCATGACGGGGTAACAATGCAGGCTTATTGTCACGAACTTTTCATGCGATAAATCAGTGAATGTTGTAGCGTGCGGCAGGTGTAACAGGCGAGTGATTGAGGAGATGGAATGTTTGCTGCAGTAGATTTGGGTTCCAACAGTTTTCGCCTGCATATAGGGCGGCATGATGGCGAAACCATACGCGTCATCAAGAGCGCCCGCGACCCGATCCGACTTGGTTCCGGCCTCGATGGCAGGGGCAACCTGACTGCCGCCGCGATGGAAAGCGCGATCGAGTCGTTGACGCGCTTCAATGCAATTTTGAGCGCCTATCCACTCAATGCAGTGCGCGTAGTCGCCACCAATACGATACGCATAGCAAAAAATTCCGCCATCTTCCTGCCGGCGGCAGAAGCCGCGATTGGTTATCCGATCGAGATCATTTCGGGCGAAGAAGAAGGCCGCCTGATTTACATGGGCGTCGCCAGCTCGCTGCCATCGTTGAGCGAACGTCGCCTGGTTCTCGATATAGGCGGCGGTTCGACAGAACTGATATTGGGCAAGGGTCAGGAAATAGAACAGGTTGAATCATTCAGCATAGGCACCGTGCCACAAACGGGGTCTTTTTTCCCTGACGGCTGTATAGATGCGGCTGCCTTTGATGCCGCCATCCTGTCGGCGCGCTCGCGTTTTGAAGATGCCGCACCCCTGTACAAATCAGAACGCTGGTCTTGCGCCTATGGCTCGTCGGGCACGATACGCGCGATTGCCGATGCGATCAGCAAGAATGGCCTGGGCGATGGCAACCTGTCGCTCAAGGGTGTGGAAGCGCTCAAGCGGCGCCTGATCCAGTTCGGCCATGCCGGCAAGATAGACTTGATCGGCATGAAAGCTGATCGCGCCACCAGCATCACCGGCGGCCTGGCCATCCTGATCGCCATCATGCAGGAACTCGGTATCAAGCTGGTCAAGCCGATAGAAGCCGGCTTGCGCATGGGCGTGTTGTGGGATCTGCAGCTGCGCGCCACCAAGCGCGACCGCCGCGAGCAATCGGCGCGGGATTTTCTGCAGCGTTTCCACGCCGATGAAGCGCGCGCCGATCGTGCGGCGCAAATGGCCAGTGCCTTGTTCGCGCTGCTCAAGCCGGCAGACGATACCTATGCCAAGCTGCTCAATTGGGCCGGCTTGCTGCATGAAATCGGACTGGCGGTATCGCATAGCGGTTATCACAAGCACGCGGCCTACATGATAGCGAATGCAGACTTGTCCGGATTCACGACGCGCGAGCAACGTGTGATGAGTAGCATGGTGCTGGCGCAGAAGGGGAATTTGCGCAAGATAGGTGACGTTTTGGCCGATATCGATTTTGCCAAGGCGGTGCTGGCGCTGCGACTTGCCGTCATGTTCATGCATGCACGCATAGACGTCGATATCGACGAGGTCAGGCTGAGAATGAAAAACAGGATAGAACTTGAACTGCGCAAGGAATGGGTGAGCAACCATCCGACAGTTGCATACTGGATGGAAAAAGAGAAGGATGCCTGGAGTGAAGTCGGCATCGATTTTTCGATCAAGCTGAATGCCTGACATGTCTATTCATGAAGAAAAATGGCGCTGTGGCTGAACCTTTCATCCCGCCTGCCTTCTGAATAGGCGTATCTGCGGCGCCTCAGCATGCGCCATTGCAAGTCTGCAGTGCCATCCTTTAGTGCCATCCCGTAATTCCATTCATTTTGCAGGAGATCGTGTTGTTCAACAGTTTCGTCGATATCGTGTCGCAGGGCGGCTACCTTGGTGTTTTCCTGCTGATGCTGGCGGAAAATGTATTCCCGCCTATTCCATCCGAGTTGATCATGCCGCTGGCCGGCTTTGTCTCTGCGCGTGGCGACTTGAATATCGTGCTGGTCATACTGGCTGGCACCGCCGGCTCGGTAGTGGGTGCCTTGCCCTGGTATTACGCGGGCGCGCTGTTCGGCAGGGACAGGCTCAAGCGCATGGCCAACCGCTATGGTCGCTGGCTCACGGTGTCATCCATCGATATCGATGTGGCATCGCTGTGGTTTGCCCGGCATGGTGCAGCGGCAGTGTTTTTCGGTCGCCTGATTCCCGCCATACGCACCCTGATCTCTGTGCCAGCCGGGATAGTCAGCATGCCGCTGCTGCCGTTTCTGGCGTATTCGACCCTGGGCTCATTGATATGGACTGCGCTGCTGGCAGTAACAGGTTATCTG
>NZ_JAUSME010000005.1 GCF_030645555.1 Herminiimonas sp. | reverse complement strand
GCGCACGCCACGCGCCTGCCTGCCCATTGGACGCACATCATTTTCATCAAAGCGAACCGCTTTTCCAGCATCGCTGAACAGCATGACGTCGTGCTTGCCGTCTGTCAGTGCCGCGCCAATCAGAAAATCGCCGTCATCCAGATCGACGGCAATAATCCCGGCCTTGCGCGGATTGCTGAAGTCGCTCAATGAAGTCTTTTTCACGGTGCCAAGGCTGGTCGACATGAAAATGTAGCGATCTTCAGGGAAGGTGCGATTCTCGCCGGAGACCGGCAGGATCACGGTGATTTTTTCGCCATCCTGCAGCGGGAACATATTGACGATAGGCTTGCCGCGCGAATTGCGCGAACCTTGCGGAACTTCCCATACCTTCAGCCAGTACATGCGACCGCGATTGCTGAAGCAAAGGATGTAATCGTGCGTGTTCGCGATGAAGAGCTGATCGATCCAGTCGTCTTCCTTGGTCGCCATCGCCTGCTTGCCGCGACCGCCACGTTTCTGCGCGCGGTATTCAGTAATTGGCTGCGACTTCATGTAACCGGTATGCGACAGGGTCACGACCATGTCTTGCGGCGTGATCAGATCTTCCGTACCCAGATCGGTTGCGTTCAGTTCGATCGTCGAACGACGCTCATCCTTGTTGCCGATGCCATATTCATTCTTCGCTGCGGTCAGTTCATCGGTAATGATGATGGTGACGCGCTCCGGCTTGGACAGGATGTCGAGCAAATCGGCGATTTGCGCCATGACTTCTTTGTACTCGTTGACTATCTTGTCTTGTTCCAGGCCGGTCAGGCGTTGCAGACGCATCTGCAAAATTTCCTGCGCCTGATCGTCAGACAGCTTGTACAAGCCATCGGGCTGGATGCCGTAATGCTTGGGCAGGTTTTCCGGACGGAAAGCATCGATACCGCCGACGCCATCTTCACCGGTGCGTGCCAGCATTTCGCGCACGACGGAGGAATCCCAGGCGCGCGCCATCAAGTCCGATTTCGCGACCGGCGGCGTTGGTGCCGCCTTGATGATCGCGATGAAATCATCAATGTTGGCGAGTGCAACTGCCAAACCTTCCAGCACGTGACCGCGTTCGCGCGCTTTGCGCAATTCGAATACCGTGCGGCGTGTGACCACTTCGCGACGATGCGACAGGAAGCATTCCAGCATCTGCTTCAGGTTCAGCAACTTGGGCTGACCATCAACCAGCGCCACCATGTTCATGCCAAAGGTGTCTTGCAACTGCGTCTGCTTGTACAGATTGTTCAGCACGACTTCCGGCACTTCATTGCGCTTCAACTCGATAACCACGCGCATGCCGGATTTGTCCGACTCATCGCGGATGTCCGAGATGCCGTCGAGCTTCTTGTCACGCACCAGTTCGGCGATGCGTTCGAGCAGCGATTTTTTGTTAACTTGATATGGCAGTTCGTCGACGATGATCGCCGCACGGTTTTCCTTGCCGTATTCTTCGAAGTGCGTTTTCGCGCGCATCACCACGCGGCCGCGGCCGGTGCGATAGCCGTCGCGCACGCCGGACTCACCATAATTGATGCCGCCCGTAGGGAAATCCGGTGCCGGTATGATTTCGATCAATTCATCAACGGTCGTATCGGCATTGCGCAACACATGCAAGGCGCCATCGATGATTTCGGTAATATTGTGCGGCGGGATATTGGTTGCCATGCCGACCGCGATACCCGAGGAACCATTGATCAGCAGATTCGGGATTCTTGTCGGCATTACCGACGGCTCTTTTTCCTTGCCGTCATAGTTGGGGACGAAATCGACGGTATCCTTGTCGATATCAGCCAGAATCTCGTTCGCCAGTTTATCCAGACGGCACTCGGTGTAGCGCATCGCCGCAGCGCCGTCGCCATCCACCGAACCGAAGTTACCCTGCCCGTCGACCAGCATGTAGCGCAGCGAAAAAGGCTGCGCCATCCTCACCAGCGTGTCGTAAATCGATTGATCGCCGTGCGGGTGGTATTTACCCATGGTCTCGCCGACCACGCGCGCACATTTTACGTACGGCCGATTCCAGACATTATTCATTTCATGCATCGCGAACAGTACCCGGCGATGCACAGGCTTCAAGCCATCGCGCACATCAGGCAATGCGCGCCCTACGATGACGCTCATCGCGTAATCGAGGTAACTCTTGCGCATCTCTTCTTCAAGCGAAATCGGGATTGTTTCTTTAGCGAATTGATCCATTGGCGGTTCGTCTGGTCTTTGGCTAGGGTTTGATAATGAAGAATCGCGTGATTAAACGGGCGATCCGGCAAATTGTAGATTTTAACACGCCGAAAGACTCTGGCCGCCGGTTTTGGCATCGCAGGAACTTTGTAAGCGACAGTAAGCACTGCAACAGATTTTCAGGAAAACATGTTTAAATGCCGGCTACCGAAAATACGCACCATAAAATGCGCGTCATTTCCAGAACACGCTATCCATCAAGAGAAAACATGATCAAAAACCTGGCCCTGGGCCTGCTGGTCGGCGCCGCATCGTCTTATGTTGCGGCACAAACAACCTCCGATATTAAAATCCCGCCCAACAATGCATATAGCCAGGATAGTCGCGGCATTGTCACCCGCAGTGCCTACGGCCTGTGCTGGAGATCCGGAAACTGGACCCCCGACGACGCCATTCCGGGCTGCGATGGCGCCTTGCTGCCACCGATACCCAATCCAACCGCGCCAGAAATAGTGAGTCACACGGAAAACACCGTGCCAGCGGATACAGGATGGGCGGCCAGCACCTGCAATTTCACACTTGCGCTGGAAAGCGATCAAATCTTTGCTTTTAACAGCGCACTATTAAACAAGTCCGCAAAACAAAGAATCGAACGCGAAGTCTTGCCGAGGCTTGCCAAATGCAATGCACTTGAGAGCATTACGATCACCGGCCACACCGACATCCTCGGCTCCCGGGATTTCAATCAGGCGCTGTCAGAAAAACGGGCGGCATCGGTTGCCGGATACCTCAGGGCGCATGGCGTGACGACCGCGATCAAGACCATAGGCGCTGGTGAGAAGCTGGCCATCAAAGCCTGCGACGAAAAATTGAAGCACGCCGAACTGCTTGCATGCCTGGCACCCAATCGGCGCGTCTTGATAGATGTACATGGCGCACAAAGATAGGCATGCAATTTATTTAATAAAAATTTCTACAAAATATGAACGATTTCCATGTCCAAAGGTCAATGTTTTGCTAGGGGAATTATTGCTCAGCAGGCCGTTGTTTATACGCAACGCTTTAAAAAAAACGGTAATCCGCTCACTGGGCAAGGTTCGCTGAAGATATTAGTTGTGGCAAAATACAGGCAGGTTAGACAACCGTTGCATACGGACAATTTGTTTCTTATGCTAGGTTGGAGCACGTGTTATTATCCATTTCCGATGTCATTCACGTAATTTGCGCAGTTCTTCTGCGGATATATATCTCACTCTCGAGGAGAAAGAAATAATGAATAAATTAGCAAAAATTATCCTGGCTGCATCCGCAGTCGTTGCAATGTCTGCGCAAGCACAAACCGACATCAAGGCAAGCACCCCAAACAGCGCCTACGCTCAAGCCGCTAACGGCACGATCGTACGCAGCGGTACTGGTCTGTGCTGGCGCACTGGCTACTGGACACCTGCTGATGCAGTTCCAGGTTGCGATGGCGCACTGGTAGCAGCAGCTGCTGCCGCAAAACCAGCTGCTGGCGCAGCAGCTCCAGTACCTACATCAGAAAAAGTCACGTTTGCAGCCGATGCATTCTTTGACTTTGACAAAGCAGTCTTGAAAAAAGACGGCAAAGCCAAGCTGGACGATCTGTCATCCAAGCTCAAAGATTTGAACCTGGAAGTAATCATCGCTGTTGGTCATACTGACTCCGTTGGTTCAGATGCATACAACCAAAAATTGTCGATCCGTCGTGCAGAAGCTGTTAAAAGCTACCTGGTCGGCAAAGGTATCGATGCAAAACGCGTCTACACCGAAGGTAAAGGCGAAAAACAACCAGTTGCTACAAACAAAACAGCTGCTGGTCGCGCACAAAACCGTCGCGTAGAAATCGAAGTTGTCGGTACACGCAAATAATTCGTTTCATACGAATCGAAAACCCCGCTGCGGCGGGGTTTTTTTTCGCGCCTTGATTAGTATCGATATACAAATCGCGGACATCAGCGCGCACAGCACTTTCCAGTTATTATTTAGCCCATGAATGCCGACCCATTAGAACTGAAAAAATTTAGCGATCTGGCCCACCAATGGTGGGATCCCACATCAGAATTTCGCCCCTTGCATGAAATCAATCCCTTGCGTCTCGAATGGATCAATAGCCGTGCGCCACTGGCTGGCAAAACCGTCATCGATATCGGCTGCGGCGGCGGCATCCTTGCCGAATCAATGGCAAAGAAAGGCGCGCATGTCACAGGGATAGATCTGTCTGAAAAAGCGCTCAAGGTCGCCGACCTGCACAGTCTGGAATCTGGCGTGCAGGTACGCTATGAATTGATCGCAGCGGAAGACATGGCCGAACGTGAAGCTGGCCGCTTCGACATCGTCACCTGCATGGAAATGCTGGAACACGTCCCTGATCCTGCAGCGATAGTCGCAGCCTGTGCAAAACTGGTCAAACCGGGTGGCAAGATATTTTTTTCCACGATCAACCGCAATCCCAAAGCCTATCTGCACGCCATACTCGGGGCAGAATACCTGTTGCGCTTGCTGCCAAAAGGCACGCACGACTATGCCAAGTTCATCACGCCTGCGGAACTGTCGCAGTACGCACGCCGCGCTGACCTGACAGTCGATACGCTCAGGGGCATGAGCTTCAATCCATTGACGAAAATCTATGCGCTGAATCACGACACCAGCGTCAATTATCTGCTTGCGTGCACCAAGCCAGCCTGATTCCCAACCACTGTAGCGCTCTTTATCGATGTGATATGCGGTAAAGCGCTTGCTCCAGTTCGACCTGCACATTGAGTCCGCATGAAATTACGTACACCATTAGCCATCCTGTTTGACCTCGACGGCACACTCGCCGACACTGCTCCCGACCTGGCAGGCGCGGTCAATCAATTGCGCATTGCGCGCGGGCTCGCGCCAACCGACTATGAATTGCTGCGCCCAATTGCTTCGGCGGGTGCGCGCGGCTTGATCGGTGTCGCATTCGGGATCACGCCGGATGATGCAGCTTACGAAGAATTGCGCGACGATTTCCTGAAAAATTATGAGGCAGCCATCGCGGTAGACAGCAGCCTGTTCGCCGGCATCACCGAATTATTATCCGGTTTGCAAGAACAAGGCATAGCCTGGGGCATCGTCACCAACAAGATTGCGCGCCTGACCGATCAACTCGTGCCCAAAATCGGCCTGGGTCATGCAGCATGCGTAATCTCAGGTGATACGACCGCACACTCCAAACCCCACCCTGCACCATTGTTCGAAGCGGCGAAACGCATAGGGGTTTTACCGGAACATTGCTGGTATGTAGGCGATGACTTGCGCGACATCCAGGCAGGTCAGGCTGCCGGCATGACGACTATTGCAGCGGCATGGGGATATTGCGGAGAGGCCGCGCCTGCCACCTGGAATGCAGACGTTTTGGTCGATACCCCGCAACAGCTATTCGCATTGCTAGGCAAATAACGACAAGTTTTATCCAACTCGTTATCAAGTCATTTCTCTGCGCTGGCGGCCATCGCAAAAATACCCTCTTGAATCCACAATGAAGCACCCCATCTACTGCGGTACAATAGTACTGCTTGGGGGCGACCTGGTTTCGACAGGGGTTGCAAAGCAGCGCAGGGCATACCGAGGACTGGTTACCTCGTAAATACATCCAGAAAAGTAATAACTGCAAACGATAACTCGTACGCACTAGCCGCTTAATAACCGGTTAGCTTCACACCGTTTCTTCCTTGGGGCGGGCTGGTCAAACAGCAGTGAAGTCATATACAAGGAATCGCGTCGGGCCGGGTCACTTGGCAAGGCGTTAAATAATAGGTGACTCGTCTGTACCAAGCGTGCGCGTCCGCGTGGTCCGGATTAAATCAAATGGCAGCGCTAAGTATGTAGAACTGTCTGTAGAGTGCTTCTGGACGCGGGTTCGATTCCCGCCGCCTCCACCATGAATACGCTAAACCGTTGAGAAATCAACGGTTTTGTCGTTTCTGCACCCTTCAAGCCATCAAGCTGATGGTCTTGCGGAAACGTCGCAGCGACGCCATGAACAGCAGCGCGCCTATGACGATGATGGCCAGCACCTGCGGCCACACCACATCCAGGCCGGCGCCGCGAAACAGGATCGCCTGGGCGGCTGACACGAAATGCGTGGTGGGCGCGACCAGCATCAGCTGCTGGACCACCCACGGCATGCTCTCGCGCGGCGTCATGCCGCCGGAGAGCATTTCCAGCGGTAGCAGCACCAGCACCATCAGCATGCCGAATTGCGGCATTGAACGCGCCACTGTCGCCATGAAAATACCCATCGAAGTAGTGGCAAACAGATGCAACGCCGTCACCACCATGAACAAGGCTATCGATCCCTGCACCGGCACCCGCAAGGCCAGTTGCACCACGAACAGCATCGACACTGACACCGCCAGCAAGACCACCACAGCCATCGCCCAGACCTTGGCCAGCATGATCTCGGCAGGCGTGACCGGCATCACCAGCAAGTGTTCTATCGTGCCGTGCTCACGCTCGCGTATCAATGCTGCGCCGGTCAGGATGATGGACAGCATGGTCACGCTGTTGATGATTTCCATCAGCGAGCCGAACCAGGATTGTTCAAGATTGGGATTGAAGCGCATGCGCAAATTCAGTTCGACCGGCATGCTGGTGCTGCCGCGATGACGCTGCACGAATTCATCCACCTCGGCGGCCACTATCTGCTGGACATAGCCGCTGCCGGTAAAGGCCTGGCTCATGCGCGTGGCATCGACATTGAGCTGCACGGCA
>NZ_JAUSME010000168.1 GCF_030645555.1 Herminiimonas sp. | reverse complement strand
GCCTGCAGCGGCAAAGATGCTGTCTGAAAACAAGCTGACGACCAGCGATGTCGCCGGTACCGGCAAGGATGGCCGCGTCACCAAGGGCGACGTGATCAACCAGCTAGAGAAGAAACCTGCAGCGGCTGCACCTGTCATTGCCGCCAAACCTGCATTGCAGCAGGTTGCCGCACCAGCCAGCGCCTTGCTCGCGAACCGTCCGGAAGAGCGCGTGCCGATGAGCCGCTTGCGCGCCCGTATCGCTGAACGCCTGCTGCAATCCCAATCCAGCAATGCGATCCTGACCACGTTTAACGAAGTCAACATGCAGCCGGTGATGGATCTGCGTACCAAGTACAAGGATAAATTTGAAAAGGAACACGGCGTCAAACTCGGCTTCATGTCCTTCTTCGTCAAGGCTGTGGTTGCTGCACTGAAAAAATACCCTATCATCAATGCATCGGTAGACGGCAACGACATCGTCTATCACGGCTATTTTGATATCGGTATTGCAGTCGGTTCGCCGCGTGGTCTGGTGGTGCCTATCCTGCGCGATGCCGATCAAATGTCGATTGCCGACATTGAAAAGAAAATTGCCGAATTCGGCAACAAGGCGAAAGAGGGCAAGCTGACACTGGACGATTTGACCGGCGGCACTTTCTCGATCTCGAACGGCGGCGTCTTCGGTTCCATGCTGTCTACGCCTATCATCAACCCGCCGCAATCGGCGATCCTGGGCATACACGCAACCAAGGAACGTGCGGTAGTTGAAAACGGCCAGATCGTGATACGCCCGATGAACTATTTCGCGATGTCTTACGATCATCGCATCATCGACGGCCGCGAAGCAGTACTGGGCCTGGTCGCGATGAAGGAAGCACTGGAAGATCCTGCCCGCTTGTTGCTGGATCTTTAAGAAACCGGGTAGATGAAAAGACACAAGGGCGCAATCACTCTGATGCCTTTGTGTCTTTTTCTTTATGTGAAAAATTTAGCGGGATAAAGACATGTCAAAAAATTTCGATGTGGTCGTCATTGGTGGCGGCCCTGGCGGTTATATCGCAGCGATACGCGCTGCACAACTGGGATTCTCTACTGCATGCATAGATGACTGGAAAAACGCCAAAGGTGGCGCCGCACCTGGCGGCACGTGCACCAATGTCGGTTGCATACCGTCCAAGGCGCTGTTGCAATCGTCGGAGCACTACGAGCATGCCGGTCACTCTTTTGCCGAACACGGGACAGAAGTAAAGGGCCTGTCGCTGGATGTGAAAAAAATGGTGGCGCGCAAGGATACGGTCGTCAAGCAGAATAACGACGGCATCCTGTACCTGTTCAAGAAAAATAAAATCACGTTCTTCCACGGCCGTGGTTCCTTCGTCAAGGCTGGCGATGGTGGCTACGAAATCAAGGTGGAGGGTGCGGCTGAAGAAACGCTGCTCGCCAAGCATGTCGTCGTTGCAACCGGCTCGACCCCGCGTATATTGCCGGGCGCGGCATTTGATGAAAAACTGATCCTGACGAATACCGGCGCATTGGCGCTGACCGAGGTGCCCAAGCGCCTGGGCGTCATCGGTGCTGGCGTGATCGGCCTGGAAATGGGCAGTGTCTGGCGTCGCCTCGGTTCTGAAGTGACGGTGCTGGAAGGCTTGCCGACTTTCCTCGGTGCGGTGGACGAGCAGGTTGCCAAGGAAGCGCACAAGCAATTCACCAAGCAGGGCCTGGCGATCAGCCTTGGTGTGAAAATCGGCGCGATCGTCACCGGCAAGAACGACGTGACAGTGAATTACGTCGACGACAAAGGCGCGGCGCAAAAAGCGGTATTCGATAAACTGATCATCTCGATAGGCCGTATTCCGAACACGACAGGCTTGAACGCCGAAGCGGTCGGCTTGCAACTCGACGAGCGCGGTTTTGTTGCCGTCGATGGCGAATGTAAAACCAGTCTGGCAAATGTGTGGGCAGTGGGTGACGTGGTGCGCGGCCCTATGCTGGCGCACAAGGCGGAAGAAGAGGGCGTGGCCGTTGCAGAACGCATCGCGGGGCAGCATGGCCATGTCAACTTCAATACCATCCCATGGGTGATTTACACTGCACCGGAAATTGCCTGGGTCGGCAAGACGGAACAGCAGCTGAAGGCTGAGAATGTCGCCTACAAGACGGGTTCCTTCCCCTTCCTAGCCAATGGACGCGCACGCGCGCTGGGCGATACGACAGGTTTCGTGAAGTTCCTTGCCGATGCAAAAACAGATGAAATTCTGGGGGTGCATATCATAGGGCCGATGGCTTCCGAACTTATTTCGGAAGCGGTCGTCGCGATGGAATTCCGCGCTTCGTCAGAAGATATCGGACGCATCTGCCATGCTCATCCTTCACTGTCGGAAGCGGTGAAAGAGGCGGCGCTGGCAGTCGAAGGCCGGGCCTTGAATTTCTAGGAACTGTTGATGCGTTACGCTATCTGCTTATTGCCTTTGCTGCTGACTGCCTGTGCCAGCGGTGGCTGGGGCGATGGCCGCGTTGCCATTTCAACGGCCAGCAACGGCCAGGAGTTTGGCGGTGCGACCTGTACCGTGATGAACAATGCAGCCAGCTGGAATGTGACGACACCAGCCTCTATCCAGACAGGTCGGGCCGAAGGCGAATTGCGCATCGTGTGCAACAAGCCGGGTTACCGTACTTCTGAACTGAGGTTGCCGCCGTATGGGCAATCCGCTTCCAGCATGGGCGTCGGTCTGGGCGGTGGCAGCGGAGGAGTCGGCGTTGGCGTCGGCTTCAGCCTGCCGATTGCATCGGGCGGCGGCAGCTATCCGCCGCGGATAGTGGTCAATATGCATCCCTTGTAAAAAAGCAGTTCTGTTGACCAGTCTGGGCGAGCGATGACTCGCCCATTTTTATCTTGCGATTGATGTGAAGCCGGATTCACGCCTGTTGAAAACTGGATTTGAACAGAATGAACGTTCGTGAATTTTATGATCAGGTATTGCTGCAGCGTGGATTCAGCGCCGATGAGGCGCAGTTGCGTGCCGTCGCGCGCTTGCAGCAGGCTTACGATGAATGGGTAGCGTACAAGGCACAGCGCGCGCATGCCTTCCTGCGCTTGCTGAATCCGCCGGCGATCCCGCGCGGCATTTACATGTGGGGTGGGGTAGGTCGCGGCAAATCGTTCCTGATGGATAGTTTTTATTCAGTGGTGCCGGTCGTGCGGAAGACGCGCGTGCACTTTCACGAATTCATGCGCAGCGTGCATCGTGAACTGGATGAACTGAAAATGGTCGCTAATCCGCTCGATGTAGTGGCATTGCGCATCGCCAAAAAATACCGTCTGATCTGCTTTGACGAATTCCATGTCACCGATATCGCCGATGCGATGATCCTATACAATTTGTTCAAGGCGTTGTTCCAGAACGGCGTGTCTTTCATCATTACATCGAATTTTTCTCCCGAGATGCTCTATCCGGATGGATTGCATCGCGATCGCATGCTGCCGACGATAGCCTTGTTGCAGGAAAAGCTGGATATCATCAATGTCGATGGCGGTAACGATTATCGCAAACGCGCATTGACCCAGGTTGATGCATATCACACGCCGCTGGACGCAAAAGCCAGCGAGGCCTTGCGACACGCCTATGCGCGCATTGCGGAAACAAAAGATGAGAATCCGCTCATTGATATTGAGGGTCGCCAGATCAAGGCCTTGCGACGTGCGGGCGGTGTGATATGGTTTGACTTCGCAACCCTGTGCGGCGGGCCACGCTCGCAGAATGACTATCTTGAAATCGCCAGTCGTTTCCACACCATCATCCTGTCCGACATGCCGGCCATGTCGGCAGGCATGTCGGCAGAAGCCCGCCGGTTCATCTGGCTGATCGATGTGCTGTACGATCACAAGGTCAAATTATTGATATCGGCAGAAGTCGGGATGGATCAGCTTTATACTGATGGCGCCCTGGTGATGGAATTTCAGCGTACCGTGTCGCGTCTGATCGAGATGCAATCGGCCGAATACATGCAAGCCGGGCGCCGTCATAATGGCAATGCGATTTTGTAAGTCGTCCGGCCTGAATTTCAACTCATTTGAAACCGTAATTTATGAAATGTAACGTGAAGATATTTGCAGCCGGATCGCTACTGCTGGCTAGCCAGTTTGCCTGGGCACAAGCGGCCGTGAAGCTCGACGATGCCACGCTGCAGGCGTATTCGGTCAACGAGGCGGTCGCGCGTTATCCGGCCGGTTCCATCCAGTCGGAAGAAGCGGCAAGCGCTGCGCTGGAGACAGTAAACGAGGCGCGCAGCAATATCGAAGCGCGTTTTGCTGTCGACCAGGGTGTCTGTTATCCAAAATTTTTCACTACTTCCTGTTTGAACAAGGCCGCCGAACGCAGGCGCCTGGATTTGCTATTGGTCAGGCCGCTTGAAATCGAGGCCAATGCGTATACGCGCAGGGCCAAGGTGGAAGAGCGTGATCGCCGGCTGGCAGAAAAGGCAGCAGAAACTGCGGGCAAGCCATTATTGAACGAACCGCCAGTCCAGGATAATGCGACGGGTGTGAAGGCGCCGGGCAATGAAGCGCCTGCTGTATCCAGCGATGCGCAACGCAAGGCGCGCGCTGATGCCTATGCGAAGAAAAATGCAGAACATGCGGAAAAGCAGCAGCGCTTGAAAGAAAATGAGCCGGCTGATGCAGAAAAGCGCGCCGCCAATATCAAGAGATATGAGGAAAAAGTAAGGGAATCAGCTGCGCGTCAAAAGGAAATTGCGGAAAAGAAAGCTGAAAAAGAACGCGCACTGTTGAATAAATAGCGTAACTGGCAAGATTTCTCGAGTGGGATGCCACTGATTAATATTGCTAGTGCTATCCAGCGCTCATAGCGGAAACCGCAGTTTTTATGGATAAAAGCGGTGATGCTCAGCTGCAATATTGGGTGATTATCAAAATTTAACTTTTTTTGGTTTATCCAGTATAATTAATCATCGTTGAGATTCGAGCTAGTGGTGCAGTCAGTCTGTCATTCCTGTCTTGGTTGAAACGATCTAACGGGCAACTGCCCAAATTAACTGAAATTAGGAATTGCAATGGCAACTGGTATCGTAAAATGGTTCAATGATTCGAAAGGCTTCGGCTTTATTACACCTGACGAAGGCGGCGAAGATCTGTTCGCTCACTTCTCAGCAATTCAGTCGAGCGGCTTCAAATCACTGCAAGAGAACCAACGCGTTTCTTTTGAAGTGACTGCTGGCCCTAAAGGCAAGCAAGCTTCGAACATTCAGCCTATCTAAGCTGAATCAAGCGAAATAAAAAATCCCCGGTTCGCCGGGGATTTTTTTGCCTGTAAATCTGTGGCAGAAGATTGCACATTCATGCGGCAGGAACTCACGCTTGGCGCAAGGCCTGGCGCAGATTGCGTTCCTGTTGCCAGTTTTCATATTCGGCACTGCTGTGCGCCTTGGTCTTGATGTCCGATGCGCTCATGTCGGCATGTGCGCTGATCAATCGATGTGCGATGCGATGGTCTGGCATCGTCGTGCCGTAAAACATCACATCATCGCCGCGCTGGATCAGCAGCGTAGGGAAGTTTTCAACATCGAAGTCGCCTACCAGGTCGGCTCTGTCTTCAATATCGATCCAGATGAAAAGCTTGTCCGGGTGCTGTGCCGCCAGTTCGTCAAAACCTGGCCGGTAACTCGTGCATACGTCGCACCATGCGGCGCACAGGCAGGCTACGACCCACACGTCATCCTTCATGCGTTGTGCTAACTGGAGCTGGTTTTCTGGTTCTAGTGTGATGCTGGGCATGGCGGTATTTTACCGGTTTCCATAAGCAGGCGAGTAATTCAGGCGTGCAGCAAGCCAGCTTTTTCAAATTTGCCTAAAGAGTTGTGCCTGTTCCAATCGCCTTGCGGCGCGCGCGCTGTAAAATACGCTCATGTCTACCATACTCGCTATTGAAACATCTTCTGAACTGGCATCGGCGGCCTTGCTGCATGGTGGCGCCGTGACGTCGGCCGAGGCGGCTGGCGTAGTCACGCATTCGCAAAGCATTTTGCCTATGGTGCAGAGCCTGCTCGCGAATGCCGGTATCGCCCTGGCCGATTGCGATGCCATTGCCTATGGTGCGGGCCCGGGCTCATTTACCGGTGTGCGCACCGCCTGCGGTCTTGCGCAAGGCTTGGGCTATGGCGCCGATCTTCCCTTGTTGCCGACCGTGACCCTGCTGGCACTGGCGCAGGCTTGCCGCGAGCGTACCGGTGCCTCCGATGTATTGGCCGTGCTGGATGCGCGCATGGGCGAAGTGTATTGGGCGCAGTATCGTTTTGATCAGGAATGGCAGATTGTTGTCGCGCCTACCTTGTCGGCACCGCACGATGTGATGCCGATTGGCGAGGTGCTCGCTTGCGGCAAAGGCTTGCAAGCGTATGAAACAGATTTTTCCTCGCGCGTCTTTTTTCAAGCCGAACGCAAGGAATGGGTGCCGCATGCGGCGCAGATCGCAACACTCGGTGCGCTTGCATTACTGCAGGGCAGGGGTGTCTCTGCACGCATTGCAGAACCACTTTATTTACGCAATAAAGTTGCATTGACGACGAATGAACGCCTGGCAAAGGCAGCAAAGGCGGTCGCATGAGTTCTGTGCAAAGTCCGATTCCTCAATTCGACCAGGCTCCGCTTCCTCTCAAGCTTTATTTTTACCGGATGCAGCCATCCGATATCAGTGATGTGCTGGCGATCGAAAATGATGTGTATCCATTCCCATGGACGCGCGGGAATTTCCTCGACTCCATCAATAGCGGTTACGAAACCTGGATACTGCGTGATGGTTCGGGTGCGTTGAATGGATATTTTCTGCTGATGCCCTCGCTGGACGATGCGCATTTGCTGAACATTACCGTGCAGCGGGATTTGCATGGCCGCGGCATAGGACGGCTGCTGCTGGACAAGGCCAAAGCCATTACATTGGAAAGAGATCTGCATGCGCTTTTGCTGGAAGTGCGTCCATCCAATGTGCGCGCATTGAAAATCTATGAGCGCTACGGCTTTGCCCGTATCGGAATTCGTAAAGGCTATTATCCCGCTCCGGATAATCAACGCGAAGATGGGATAGTCATGAAGCTGGTGTTATGAGCGAGCAAAATCGTCGCGCGGTATTTCTGGATGAAATGGGATTGGGGCCGGTCTGGTCGCAGCGTACCGGCGCGCCGCAACTGCTTGACGAGCCGGTCATCGCGGATGACTCTGCAGAAAGCGGCGTGCACATGCCAAATATCCGCGTGGATGAATCCATGTCTTCAGCATGGACGGATTCGGCGGTTCAAACAGCAGCAACAGCGCCACAGGCAGCGCTGGCCACTACATCAGCAACATCTGTCACCGAGGTCACGCAGATGGATTGGGCGCAACTCAAGTCGGTGGTGGCGGCTTGTACAAAATGCGATCTATGCAAGAGCCGCACGCAAACAGTATTTGGTGTCGGTGACCCCAAAGCTCGATGGCTGTTTGTTGGCGAAGGCCCGGGACGGAATGAAGACTTCCAGGGCGAGCCTTTTGTCGGCCCGGCCGGCAAGCTGCTCGACAATATGTTCGCCGCGATGGCTTTGAAGCGCGGCGACAATACCTATATCGCCAATATCGTGAAATGCAGGCCGACCGATGCGGCCAAGGGTGATAGACCGCCTGCCGCAGAAGAGATGGACGCCTGCCTGCCGTATCTGGAACGACAGATTGCATTGATCAAGCCCACCATCATCATCGCATTGGGTAAAACGGCTGCATTAGCGCTGCTGAAACTGGATCCGGCAACGCCAGTGAGCAGCTTGCGCGGGACTGTGCATCGCCATGCGGATGTGCCGGTGATCGTCACGTATCACCCTGCATATCTGTTACGCAAGCCTAAAGACAAGAGCAAGGCATGGGCCGATTTGTGTCTGGCCATGCAAAGCTATGCCGGCAGTGCAAGCAAATAAACCGGACTATCCTTGCCAGGCGCAGTTCCACAAGCGCTGGGGGCATCTGAATGATCCGCACGTGCGCGCCCTGGCATGGTTGCTGTCAGCGCCTGACTTGCTGGATCCGCATGCGCCGCAATGGCAGGGCAAGATCGCGACGCTGCCGGACAGCATGCTGGATGGCCTGGATGCCTGGCTGGCTACCATTGATCGGGATCCTGCAGAGTTGCACCTTTATCTGGATGTGCAGCCGTTCACGCGCCTGGGACGTTATGCCGAGAAATTGATGGCGTTCTATCTGGAACACAGAAGGGTGCTGGTGGCACACGGTATCCAGGTGCAGGCCGGGAAAAACAGCACGATAGGCGAATTCGATTTTTTATTGCGCAGTGGCGGCCAATTCATACACTGGGAATTTGCCACCAAGTTTTATTTGCTGGAATCGAGTGGCGCAGGCAGTGATGCGGATTACTTTGTCGGTCCCAATCTGGCCGATACGCTGGGTGCAAAAATGCACAAGATACTGGATAGGCAGTTGCTGCTTTCCACCCATCCCGCAGCCCAAGTGCATTTGCCGGAGCCGGTAAACCTGGCGCAGGCATTGGTGAAAGGTTGGCTTTTTTATCCAGACAGCGCTCAGCAAGAGATGCGCGCGTTCGGCACATCGATAGCGCATTGCCGCGGTTTCTGGTGCTCGTTTTCCGATACCTTGTACATGCATGCGGAGCGCTATGCGATATTGCCGCGCTTGCAGTGGCTGGCGCCTGCGAAATTATCGTTGCAGCAAACGATGGAGAGGCCAGCGTTGCAAAACTTCCTGGCCGACTATTTCGTGCACGATACGATGCCCGTGCTGGTCGCCTTGCTGGAAGTGAAAGATGGCATCGCGCTGGAAACGAGCCGCGGATTCATCGTGCCGGATGACTGGCGCAACCGCGCCGGACAGAGAATAAAGCTGGCGCATCCGCGCGCCTAGCAGTCGCCGCGACTAGTGCTTGTGTTCGCCGATCAGCGACAGGGAGTCGTGCTCGCGCTGGTTGGCGGCATGCCTGCGCATGATCAGCAGCATGATGCCGGAGACGGACATGCCGAACAGGATGATGACGATATTGATGTTCAGGTCCAGCTTGACCATCAAGGCATAGAGCAACAGCATCGTCAAAACCGACAGGTTTTCATTGAAGTTTTGTACCGCTATCGAATGACCTGCACTCATCAGCACGTGGCCGCGATGTTGCAGCAGCGCGTTCATCGGCACGACAAAGTAACCGGACAGTGCGCCTACCAGCACCAGCAAGGGATAAGCCAGCCAGACTGTATGCACCATCGTCATGATGATGACGACTATGCCCATGATGACGCCGAGCGGCATTACGGACAGGGATTTCTTCAAGGGCACGAAGCGGGCAGCGGCAACGGCGCCGATGGCCACACCGACGGCGACCACGCCTTGCAGGATCGCGGCCTTGTCCAGCGGCATTCCCAGCGATTTGTTTGCCCATTTCAGGACGATGAACTGCAGGGTTGCACCTGCACCCCAGAACAAAGTGGTGACGGCGAGTGAAATCTGCCCAAGGCGGTCATTCCACAAGGTCGTGAAGCAATGGGCGAAATCGCCGATCAGCTTGATCGGGTTGCGTTCCTGATGCGGGTAATGGGCGCCGGTATCCGGAATGCGCAGGTTGAACAGGGCCGCGAGCAGATAGGCAACTGTAATAATGCACAGCGCGGTTTCCGCCGCCGTGTCGATACCGAATTCAAAGTAGGGGAAGTCGAATGCCAGCAATTTCGCGGAGATGGCCGGGTTGATCAATGCCCCACCCATGACGGTGCCGAGGATGATGGACGTGACCGTGAGCCCTTCTATCCAGCCATTCGCCGCCACCAGTTTTTCGGGCGGCAGCAATTCGGTCAGGATGCCATATTTGGCCGGTGAGTAAGCTGCAGCGCCGAAGCCGACGACCGCATAGGCGATCAATGGGTGGACATGAAAAAACATCATGCCGCAGCCGAAGATCTTGATCAGATTGGTCACGAACATCACGCGACCCTTGGGCAGTGAATCCGCAAATGCGCCGACGAACGCGGCCAGCAAGACATACGAGAGGACGAAAAAAAGTTTCAGTAATGGCGTCATCCAGTCGGGTGACTTCATTACCGTCAATAAAGCGATGGCCGCAATGAGGAGGGCATTGTCGGCGAGCGAAGAAAAAAACTGCGCCGCCATGATGTTGTAAAAACCGCGATTCATCCGCATTGATCTGTTTGACTGTGTGTCTCCGGCTTGCTTTATACCATGAAAATATAAGACTTAGACTGAATTGCCCGTCTTCCAACAGGGCGCGTCCGGTAAAATAAGGCTTCGATCTTGATTGAACGTCACGATTTAACTTTATTTACATCTGTATGCCCAGACCACTCGTTGCCACCATCGATATTGCTGCTTTGCGTCATAACCTGAGCGTCGCGCGGAATTGCGCGCCCGGTTCCAGAGTCTGGGCCGTGGTCAAGGCCAATGCATATGGGCATGGCCTGGAGCGCAGCATGCGCAGCTTTGCCGATGCCGATGGCCTGGCCTTGATAGAAGTCGATGGCGCGGCAAGCCTGCGCCAGCTTGGCTGGCAAAAACGCATCTTGCTGCTAGAAGGTTTTTTTGATGCCACCGATTTACAGACGATAGTTGAGAACCAGCTTGATACAGTCGTGCATAGCGTCGAGCAACTGGAGATGCTGGAACAGGCTGGCTTGGACACCCGGCTGGATGTGCATCTGAAAATAAACAGCGGCATGAACCGCCTCGGTTTCATGCCGCCAGCCTGTCGCGCCGCGTATCAACGTCTGCGCGCGATCCCCGCAGTACGGGATATTTCCTTCATCACGCATTTCGCCAATGCGGAAGATGCATCCAATGCCCGCTTGCCGCTGGACGAACAGGTACAGCGGTTTCATGCTGCAACGCAGGACTTGCCCGGCGAGCGATGCCTGTCCAATTCGGCGGCGGATTTGCTGCATCCGGAATGCGTGGCCGATTGGGTGCGTCCGGGCGTGATGCTGTATGGCGGCACGCCCGCCGAGACCACAGCGGCGGCCTTCGGTTTGCAAGCTGCAATGACCTTGAACAGCGAAATCATCGGCATCCAGCATATCGTGGCCGGCGATGCGGTCGGCTACGGCAGCAGCTTTGTCGCCGACCGGCCGATGACGGTAGGCGTGGTGGCATGCGGTTACGCAGACGGTTATCCGCGCCATGCACCGACCGGCACGCCGGTTGTCGTTGATGGGATCAGGACGCAGCTCATCGGGCGCGTTTCGATGGACATGATCACGGTCGACCTGACGCCGATAGCCGGCGCACATGTGGGCAGCAAGGTCATCTTGTGGGGCAAAGGCTTGCCTATCGATGAAGTCGCCAATGCGGCAGGTACAGTCGGCTATGAATTGATGTGTGCGATCGCGCCGCGTGTGCGCATTGTTGAACTTGAATCTAACCAGCAGGATTGAAACAGACCCAGATGGCCAAAGCCAAAACCAATTACACCTGTACCGAATGCGGCGGCACCAGCAATAAATGGGGCGGGCAATGCCCATCCTGCAACGCCTGGAATACGCTGGTGGAAAGCATCATCGAAACCGGATCGAATCGTTACTCGGTGCAGCATCAAGGCCTGGCGCAATCTGCGCCGGTGTTGAGTCTGGCCGATATCGAGGCGATAGATGTGCCGCGTTTCGGCACCGGGATTGAAGAATTCGATCGTGTGCTGGGCGGCGGCCTGGTTGCCGGCGGCGTGGTGTTGATAGGCGGCGACCCCGGCATCGGCAAGTCGACTTTATTGCTGCAGGCGCTGGCCAATCTGTCGAAGATCAAAAAAGTCTTGTACGTCAGCGGCGAGGAATCCGGTGCGCAGATTGCCCTGCGCGCCAAGCGTCTTGCGGTCGATGCAAAAGACTTGAAACTGCAGGCTGAAATCCAGCTGGAAAAAATCCTCAATACGCTGGCTGAACACAAGCCCGATGTGGCCGTTATCGATTCGATCCAGACCGTCTATTCCGATGCGCTCAGTTCGGCGCCCGGCTCGGTGGCGCAGGTGCGCGAATGCGCGGCGCAATTGACGCGCGTGGCCAAGCAGACCGGCATCACGATCATCATGGTTGGTCACGTGACGAAGGAAGGTGCGCTGGCCGGACCGCGCGTGCTGGAACATATCGTCGATACGGTTTTGTATTTTGAAGGCGATACGCATTCCAGCTTCCGCCTGGTGCGGGCGATCAAGAATCGCTTTGGCGCAGTCAATGAGCTGGGCGTATTCGCGATGACGGAAAAAGGCTTGAAAGGCGTTTCCAATCCATCTGCATTGTTTTTGTCGCAGCATGACACGCCGGTACCCGGCGCGTGCGTAATGGTGACGCAGGAAGGTACGCGTCCCTTGCTGGTTGAAATCCAGGCGCTGGTCGATACCTCGCATCTGCCGAATGCGCGCCGCCTCTCTGTAGGACTGGAGCAGAATCGCCTCGCGATGTTGCTGGCGGTATTGCATCGCCATGCCGGCATCGCTGCATTCGATCAGGATGTCTTCATCAATGCCGTGGGTGGCGTGAAGATTACCGAGCCGGCGGCCGATCTGGCTGTACTGCTGGCGATCCATTCATCGATGCGCAGCAAGCCCTTGCCGCGCGGGCTGGTGGTGTTTGGCGAAGTGGGTCTGGCGGGTGAGATTCGCCCGGCGCCGCGCGGGCAGGAACGCTTGCGCGAAGCTGCCAAGCTGGGATTTTCGATTGCCCTGATTCCCAAGGCGAATGCGCCCAAGCAAAAAATCGAAGGCTTGACCGTCATCGCAGTAGAGCGCATCGATGAAGCCTTGAACCGCGTGCGGGAATATGAATAGTGCCTTGAGCAGCGATTATTTGGCCAGGGTGAAGTGGGCGCACAGCAGTTTTGCCGCTTTCACACCGCTGCGTGCGGCTGATTCCAGCGTGGCCGGGTAATCGCTCGCCAGATAATCACCGGCCACCACCAGATGCGGGAATTCAGTTGTTTCTTCCGGCCTGTGCAGCGCCGGTGTGCAGGAAAAGGTTGCGCGTTTTTCCGAAATGACCCGGCTCCATAGCGGGCTTGCCAGTTGCGGCATTTGCAGCGCGCTTGCCAGTTGCGCAGCGAGCGCAGCCGCCAGTGCATCATGCCCCAGTTCTATGGCTGTGCTCGACGCACTCACGACGACTGCGAACAAGCCATCCTGCGCGGCATTGAGTTGCCCGCGGTCAAACACAAACTGTCCCCAGCATCCGGCATCAGGATCATCGTTCAATGCATAAAACGGCGCAGCCAGCCGCGTGCCTGCCGGATATTGCAGATAGCAAGTGCTGATAGGCTCGTAATCGAAAGTCGGGATAGATACATCCATCGTCACATCGGCCAGCAAGCATGCCGCTTGCGTTGCCGGCGTGGCGATGACGACCGCGTCAAAAATATCGCTTTCAGTTTCATTCTGCATGACGCGCCAGCCAGCGTTGCTGACAGCTATTTTTTGTATGGCCATGCCAGTTTTGATCGTGCCACCACGCTGTTTTATAAACGTCGCAGCTTGTTGCGGGAACAGCGCAGTCAGGTCGACGCGCGGGATCAGCATGTCCGATGCTGCGCGCTGCGCGCCCAGGCTGTCGCGCAATACCTTGAGGAAGATTTGTGCCGATGCGCGTTCCGGCGGGGTATTGAGTGCGGCTATGCATAGCGGCCGCCACATCAACTTGATCAGGCGCTCGGTTTGATCGAAGCGCTGCAACAATTCGCTGACGCTGCAATCGCTGTCCAGGCGCCAATCCATCCAGCGCGCAGTGGATGAAAACCGTGCCAGCGCAATCTTGTCGCTGCCAGCCAGGCCCCGGGCGCGCAACAGGGCGGCGATCAAATGCAGCGGGGCCGGCAGGCGCGGTGCGACGAAATCCATCCCATCGCATCCCGCCGGGTAACGCATCTGCAGCGGCAGACGCAGCAATGCCTCGTCGGTTGCGACGCCGACGGTCTTGAGCAAGCGCAAGCTTGTTGTATATGCGCCCAGCAAGATGTGTTGCCCGTTATCGAGCAACTGAGCTTGCATTTCAACTGCGCGTGCGCGTCCACCCAGGGTGCGCGATGATTCGAACAGGGTGACTATGTGGCCGGCCGCGGCCAGCTCAACGGCGGCTGCGCAACCGGCCCAGCCGGCGCCGATGACGGCTACGGTCCTGGTTGTGCTGCTGCGATGCGGGATTTCAGCCATTATTCAGTCACTAAGTCAGCCGTTAATTCAGCCATCAACCACGGACATAAGTGATCCACGCCAGCCAGAGCTTGCGTATAGGCGTAAGCGAGATGCGCTGGTTCAAGACATGAAAACCGTCGCGCTCGACTTCAGTCAATACGGCGCGGTAAATTGCCGCCATGATCAAGCCGGGACGTTGCGCGCGCCGGTCTTCTTTTGGTAATAGTGCAAATGCTTCGTCATACAGTTTGTGTGCGCGTGCCGTCTGGAACTGCATCAATTGCTCGAACTTGTCGCTGTGGCGTGCATTCAGGATATCGGCTGCGGTGACGCCGAATTGCTGCAGTTCATTGACGGGCAGATAGATGCGACCCTTGCGCGCATCTTCACCGACGTCGCGAATGATGTTGGTCAGCTGGAAAGCCAGGCCCAGTTTTTCTGCATACTCAAGCGTTTGCGGATTCGTCACGCCAAAAATGCGGGCAGATAAAATGCCGACCGCGCTGGCTACGTGCCAGCAGTATTTTTGCAAGCCGGGGAAATCGAGATAGCGCGTTTGATCGAGATCCATTTCCATCCCGTCTATGATCGCCATCAGATACTGGCTGTCGAGCGCAAATGTCGTCAAATGCGCTTGCAATGCCTGCGTAACCGGATGCGTGGGCGCACCGGATATCATCGCGGCGACTTCCTTGCGCCACCAGCTCAACTTGGTACGCGCGATCGAGGCATCCGTGCATTCATCTACCGTGTCATCGACTTCGCGACAAAAGGCATACAGCGCGGTAATCGCGCGGCGCCGGTCCGGAGCCAGGAACAGGAAGCTGTAATAAAAACTGGAGCCGCTTTGTGCGGCTTTTTGTTGGCAGTAATCGTCGGGTGACATAAATATGGGCAGAAGTAGGGCGGATGAAGGCTCAATGAGGATGCGCGGCACAGAAACAAGCCGCTATGCTAGCCGACTAAGGCTGTCGGTACAAATAATGTATTGATTTGTGGTTGTCTTGCGCTGCATGCTCGTGCCCGGATGCAAGGCAGCACATCATGGATGCTGCTGCAGGGCTTTCTTCAATTAGCTTGCTGGACTGACTTCATATGGATGGCGCGCCAGATCAGGCGCAACCAGTCAGTCTTCCCCAGTTTGGGCCGGTGGCGGAACATATCGTAATCCGCTTCTTCCAGGCATTCCAGTATCCGCAAGCCGCCTTGCACGACCAGGCGCAATTCCCAACCTATGCGCCCGGGCAGGCGCAGGGCCAGCGGCGCGCCTGACAGCAGCATGGTGCGCGCACGGCTTGTTTCAAACTGCATCAGCTTGCGCCAGGCGTCATCAATGCATTGCGCCGCGATATGCTCTTGCCCGACTTTGTATGCATGCATATCGTCCAGCGGCAGATAGATACGCGCTTTTTGCCAGTCCACCGCCACGTCTTGCCAGAAATTGATCAGTTGCAGGGCCGAGCAAATCGCATCCGAATCGCGCAGATTGTCTGCATTTGCCGCGCCATACAAATGCAGCATCAAGGTGCCAACCGGATTGGCGGAACGGCGGCAATAGTCGAGCAAGCTGTCAAAATCTGCATAGCGGGTGGTGACGACATCCTGCTTGAAGGCTGACAGCAAGTCGCGCAAGGGTTGCAAAGGCAAATGGTATTGCGCGATTACCCTGGCCAGCGCCTGGAACAAGGCGGTATCCGGCGTCTCCGCTGCGGCGATGCGGTCCAGTTCGGATTCATATGCGGATAGCGCAGCCAGACGTTCTTCCGTGCTGGCATCGCCTTCATCGGCCAGATCGTCGGCGCTGCGCGCGTAGGCATAGATGACTTCGACGGCAGGGCGCAAGCGGGCCGGCAGCAGTATCGAGGCGACAGGAAAATTTTCGTAATGATCAACTGACATGGTTGTGTAAATTATTTGCTGCGGGTGTGGAGATAATCGATGCGCAAAAATACTGCTGACGAACGCAAATCCTGCTGCGAACGATGAGGCTAGAGCGCATAGTAAATGAAAAAGCAGGGCGGGCTGGCAAAATGCCGCACCTGTTTGCCGGTTGAGCGTGTCGGAAACGGTGGCGGAATCTTGCGCAAAGCCTGGCAGAACATGCCGTCGCCGGGGGATTGCCACCCCGCCAGCCAAAGCAAACTGTCAAAATATGCGCAGGCGCTGCAAAATCCAGTAAAATCCCGGGTTGAAGTTGAGCAGCCGATATCAAAGGCAGTGCAGGGCGACCCATATAGTCACTTCGCGGTCGCCTTTTGCTTTTGTATTTGCGCACTTGATGCACATTCCCGCGAGGATGGCGAAATTGGTAGACGCACCAGGTTTAGGTCCTGACGCCAGCAATGGTGTGGGGGTTCGAGTCCCCCTCCTCGCACCACAGAATTCTTTATTTTTTGGACGATTCACATGGCAACTGCAGTCGAAACTCTGGACAAACTTGAGCGCCGTATCACGATTTCGGTGCCGCTCGCCGACGTACAAACTGAAGTCGAAAAACGTCTGAAAGTCCGTGCCCGCACGGTCAAGGCACCTGGCTTCCGTACCGGCAAGGTACCGATGAAGATAGTCGCGCAACAATACGGCTACCAAATCGAAAACGAAGTGCTCAACGACAAGGTCGGTCAGGCATTCGCTGAAGCGGCAGGTGAAAACAAGCTGCGCGTAGCCGGCTACCCGAAAATCGAAGCGAAGAACGACGATGTGCCTGAAGGCACGCTGGCTTTCAACGCCACGTTTGAAATCTATCCGGAAGTAAAAGTCGGCGATCTGGCAAAAGCCGAAGTCGAGAAAACCACGGTAGAAGTCAGCGATGCTGAAATCGACAAGACCATCGACATCCTGCGCAAGCAGCGTGTGCACTACCACGTCAAGGGCGAGCAAAGCGCGCACGGCGATGGCGGTTCCGATCTGACGGCCAAAAACGGCGACCGCGTGACTATCGATTTTGTCGGCACCATAGACGGCGTTGAATTCCCGGGCGGCAAGGCAGACGATTATGCATTCGTGCTGGGCGAAGGCCGCATGCTGGCTGAATTTGAAGCCGCTACCGTCGGTTTGAAGGTCGGCGCAGCCAAGACTTTCCCGCTGTCTTTCCCTGCTGATTACCACGGTGCAGATGTTGCCGGTAAAACTGCAGAATTCACGATCACGCTGAAACAGATCGAATGGGCGCATCTGCCGGAAGTCGACACGGAATTTGCCAAGTCGCTCGGTATTGAAGATGGCGACATGGGTAAGATGCGCGCCGACATCAAGGCCAATCTGGAGCGTGAAGTCAGCAACCGCATCAAATCGAAGAACAAGGATAGCGTGATGGATGCGCTGATCAAGATCAGCGAATTCGACGTGCCTAAAGTGATGATCGAGCAGGAAACACAGCGCTTGATGGAATCGACACGCCAGGACATGGCGCAGCGCGGCATGAATGTCAAAGACGTGCCATTCCCGCCGGAACTGTTCAATGAGCAGGCAGAGCGTCGCGTTCGTCTGGGCCTGATCCTGGCTGAAGTCGTGAAAGCCAATGAACTGCAAGCCAAGCCTGAACAAGTCAAGGCGCAGGTTGAAGAGTTCGCACAGAGCTATGAAGACCCGCAACAGGTTCTGAAGTATTATTTCAGCGATCGCAACCGCCTGGCCGAAGTTGAAGCCCTTGTATTGGAAGAAAACGTCGTCAATTACGTGCTTGGCAAATCCAAAGTGACCGACAAACCGGTCGCATTCGATGAATTGATGAGCAATAACGCACAAGGCTGATTGCCTTTTGCGCTCTCCATAAGGAAAGCACATGACCACTAGCATGACTCGTACTTCCGCTCTCGATACCGATATGCTCGGTATGGTTCCTATGGTGATCGAGCAGAGCGGTCGCGGTGAACGCGCATACGATATTTATTCGCGTTTGCTGAAAGAACGCGTGATCTTCCTGGTCGGCCCGGTGAATGACCATTCGGCCAATTTGATTGTTGCGCAAATGCTGTTCCTGGAAAGTGAAAATCCGGACAAGGACATCTCGCTCTACATCAATTCACCTGGTGGTTCGGTGTCGGCCGGTATGGCAATTTACGACACGATGCAGTTCATCAAGCCGAATGTGTCTACGCTGTGCACCGGCATGGCGGCCTCGATGGGCGCTTTCCTGCTGGCAGCAGGCGAGAAGGGCAAGCGTTTTTCCCTGCCTAACTCGCGCATCATGATTCATCAGCCATTGGGCGGCGCACAAGGCCAGGCTTCGGATATCGAAATCCAGGCACGTGAAATCCTGTATCTGCGTGAGCGTTTGAATCAGATTCTTGCTGATAGAACCGGCAAGTCGCTGGATGAAATCAACAAGGATACCGATCGCGACAATTTCATGTCGGCCGATGCTGCAGTCGAATACGGCATGATCGATAAGGTTTTGACAACACGCGCCTGATAGCATTTAATTGGTAAAGTGACGCCCGGGCGCATCAACGTTCGGGCGTTTTGTTTTTACGTTTCTCCGTTGCAAGACCAGCTTTCCTTGCGCGACGTGACGAATCTGTAATTCGCAGGTAATATCAATCTGCAGTTAAGATCAATCTGTATCAACCATAGATAACGCGCACCATGTCAGAGAAAAAATCCTCAAGCGGCGAAAAACTGCTCTATTGCTCGTTTTGCGGCAAGAGCCAACACGAGGTCAAAAAACTCATCGCCGGACCGTCCGTGTTCATTTGCGATGAATGCATAGACTTGTGCAACGACATCATTCGCGACGAAGCATCCAGCGTAGAGGCGGTTGCCGGCCCACGTAGCGATTTGCCTACGCCGCAGGAATTGTGTGAATTGCTGGATCAATATGTGATCGGTCAAAACTCGGCCAAACGCATCCTGTCGGTCGCCGTTTATAACCACTACAAACGCCTGAAGCATCTGGGTAAAAAAGACGACGTTGAACTGGCGAAAAGCAATATTTTGCTGGTCGGCCCAACCGGTTCCGGTAAAACCCTGCTGGCACAAACGCTGGCACGTACGCTGGATGTCCCGTTCGTGATCGCTGATGCAACGACGCTGACAGAAGCCGGTTATGTCGGTGAAGATGTCGAAAACATCATACAAAAGCTTT
>NZ_JAUSME010000164.1 GCF_030645555.1 Herminiimonas sp. | reverse complement strand
ACTTCCATCAAATGTTGTTGTGCGCTGAACGCGGCTGATTTACCGCGCGGTTTGCGCTTCTGGTAAACACCGTTGGGATCGAGTTCCCAGGCGTTCATATTGTCCTTCAGATAGGGATTCAAGCCCTCTGCAATCACGCGTTTTTTCAGTGCCGGATCGAGTATAGGGAAGGCGACTTCTATGCGGCGGAACAGGTTGCGGTTCATCCAGTCTGCACTCGACAGGTAGACGTCGTGCGCTAGGTCGTTGCGGAAATAAAAGATGCGGCTGTGTTCGAGAAAGCGGCCGACGATAGAGCGCACGCGGATGTTTTCCGACAGGCCAGCCACGCCCGGACGCAAGGCGCAGGCGCCGCGCACGATCAAGTCTATCTTCACGCCATCGGCCGAAGCGGCATACAGGGCGCGGATCACCGATTCATCCAGCAAGGCATTCATCTTGGCGATGATGCGGCCGGGTCGGCCCATGCGCGCGATCTTCGCTTCGTTGCGTATGGCCTTGATGAATTCCTTTTGCAGCGCGAACGGCGCCAGCCACAGATGATCGAGCTTTTTCGATTTGGTCAGGCTGGTCAGATGGATGAAGACTTCATTGACCTCGGTTGCAAGCGCCGGATTGGCCGTCAGCAAGCCGAAGTCTGTATAAAACTTGGTGGTGCTGGGGTGATAGTTGCCGGTGCCCAGATGTGCGTAGTAACGCAAGCCGGCTTCTTCGCGGCGTATGACCAGGGCCATTTTTGCGTGGGTCTTCAGTCCGACCACGCCATAGACGACCTGTGCGCCGGCGCGCTCGAGCCGATCGGCCCAGTTGATGTTGGCTTCTTCATCGAAGCGCGCCATCAGTTCGACGATGACGGTGACTTCCTTGCCGCGCTGGGCTGCGATGATCAGCGATTCCATCAAGTCGGAATTCATGCCGGTACGATATATCGTCTGCTTGATGGCTACGACATCCGGATCGTTGGCGGCACTGCGGATGAAGTCGAGCACAGGCTGGAAGGACTGGAAGGGATGGTGCAACAGCACGTCATGCTTGCCTATGGTGCTGAACAGATCGGTATTCGCCAGTTTGGCCGGATACATAGGCGAGTAGGGCGGGAAGCGTAATTCTGGCTTGGTGACGTGATCGATCAATTCCGACAGGCGCACCATGTTGACCGGGCCATCGACTGCGTACAGGCGGTTCTTGTCGATCGAAAATTGTTCCAGCAGAAATTGCGAAAGATGCGCGGGGCAATTCTTCGCGACTTCGAGCCGGACTGCGACGCCAAAATTGCGGCTCTGTAGTTCGCCCTGCAAGGCCTGGCGCAGATTCTTGACTTCTTCTTCATCTACCCACAAGTCGCTGTTACGTGTAACGCGGAACTGTGAATAGGCGAGCACATCGCGCCCGGTGAACATATCGTTGATATGCGCGTGGATGACGGAAGACAGCAGGCAGAACGAGACGCCATTCTTGGATAACTCTGCCGGCAACTGTATGACGCGCGGCAAGACCCGCGGCGCCTTCAAGATGGCGATCGCAGTGCCGCGGCCGAAGGCATCCTTGCCGGACAGTTCAACGATGAAATTCAAACTCTTGTTGACCACTTGCGGGAATGGATGGGCAGGATCGAGGCCGATAGGCGTCAGCAGAGGACGCACTTCACGATCGAAATAAGCCTTGACCCAGGCTTTTTGCGCCTCATTGCGGTCCTGGTCGCGTAATAGATGGATGCCCTGCTGCGCCAGTTGCGGCAACACATCTTCATTCAATACGCGATATTGGCGTTCGACGATTTGGTGGCATTCAGCGGCAGCGGTGGACAGGTTGGCAGACAATGCTGGCGATGGGGTGGACTCGCCATCCAGATGATCATTTGCCAACATGCTGGCGATGCGTACTTCAAACAATTCATCCAGATTGTTGCTGACTATACATAGATACTTGAGGCGTTCGAGCAGCGGGACGGCGGGATTTTCAGCTTGTGCCAGTACGCGGCGGTTGAATGCCAGTTGCGATAATTCCCGGTTCAGGTAAATTGCACTTTTGGATAGGGGGGCTGCCGGGATGGCTGCTACTGCGACTTTCTTGTGCATTTTCTTGACTTTGGCCATGGTTGATCCCGCGAGTGTAGTGATCCATTATGACAACTTAATGACAGCCTTTTTTGTGTTTAATCAAGTTTATGACATGATTTTTTAGAAGTCATAAAGCTGTCATAATCGTCAGTTAGAGTTCGATCTGTCTTAATTAGTTAACCCCTAAGGAGCAGATATGCGATTGAATCAATTGGTCAAAACCGCTGTAATCGCTGCAGGTGCAGCAGTGGCATTTTCGTCCGCAGTGGCTGCCGATATTACCGGCGCTGGTGCAACTTTCCCTTATCCTATTTATTCGAAATGGGCTGAATCTTATAAAGCAGCAACCGGCAATGGCTTGAACTATCAATCCATAGGCTCCGGCGGCGGCATCAAGCAAATCAAGGCCAAGACCGTCGATTTCGGCGCATCCGACATGCCTTTGAAGGCAGCAGACCTGGAGACAGAAGGTTTGATCCAGTTCCCTGCGATCATGGGCGGCGTAGTGCCTATCGTGAATCTGGACGGTGTAACACCAGGTCAATTGAAAATGACGCCTGACGTACTCGCCAATATCTATCTCGGCAAGATCCTTAAATGGAACGATGCGCAAATCACAGCATTGAACCCAGGTGCAAAATTGCCTGACGCAGACATCACTGTCGTGCACCGTTCGGATGGATCGGGTACCACTTTCCTGTGGACCGACTTCCTGTCCAAAACCAATGCTGACTTCAAGGCAACCGTTGGTGCAGGTACTGCAGTTAAATGGCCAGCTGGTGTAGGCGGCAAAGGTAACGAAGGCGTTGCAGCCAACGTACAACGCATCAAGGGTTCTATCGGCTATGTTGAATACGCTTACGCCAAAAAGAACAAGATGTCGCACACCCAGGTTAAAAACCGCGATGGCCAATTCGTGCAACCTGACGATGAAACCTTCAAGGCAGCAGCAGCAGGTGCCGACTGGGCAAAAACTCCAGGCATGGAAGTCGTTCTGACCAATCAGCCAGGCAAAGCCAGCTGGCCTATCACCGGCGCATCGTTCATCCTGATGCACAAATCGCAAGCATCGGCTGAGCGCGCCAAGGAAGTCTTGAAATTCTTTGAGTGGTCTTACAAAAACGGTGGCGCAATGGCTACCGAGCTGGATTATGTCGCGATGCCTGCTCCGGTTGTCAAACTGGTGCAAGATGCATGGAAAGCAAATCTGAAAGACGCTTCCGGCAAG
>NZ_JAUSME010000163.1 GCF_030645555.1 Herminiimonas sp. | reverse complement strand
CGCGCGCCCGAACAGGCCGGCCTGGCCGACTTGTTCCAGGGCCAGCACCGGCACGTCGGCGATGACTTGATCTTCGGCAGACATCAATTGGCTGGTGCCGACCTGACGAGTCTGGTCTATAGGCGCCACCAGCGGATCCTTGCGTGCCAGTATCGGCTTGATCTTGCCGGCTGCGCCTTTCGGCAACGTCACATAGACATCATGCGTGAAGCCGATCTTGATCGTGTTTTGCGTGCCTTTCCAGACGCTAGGCGTGGCGATGGCTTCATTTTTTGCATACAGTTTGACGGTATCGAAATTCTGGAAACCCCAGTTCAGCAGCTTCTGGCTTTCCTGCGCGCGGGCCTGGTCGGACGAAGTGCCGAGCACGACGGAAATCAGGCGGCGCTGATGCGTGCCACTTGGGCGTTTGGCAGTCGAAATCAGGCAGTATCCGGCTTCCTGCGTATGGCCGGTCTTCATCCCGTCCACGCTCGGGTCCAGCCACAGCAGGCGATTGCGGTTCGACTGCTTGATTTTGTTGTAGGTGAATTCCTTGGTCGCGTAGATTTTGTAAAACTCTGGATGATCCTCTACCAGATGGGCGGCCAGCACTGCCAGATCGCGTGCGGTTGAATAGTTGTTCGGGCTAGGCAAGCCATGCGAATTGGAAAAGCGCGTGGACTTCATGCCCATGCGCACCGCTTCACGGTTCATCAGTGCGGCGAATGCATCTTCGGTACCTGCCACTGCTTCTGCCAGCGCCACGGCAGCATCGTTGCCGGACTGGACGATCAAGCCGTACAGCAAGTCATTGACCTTGACCGGTACGCGCGGCTCGATAAACATTTTCGAACTCTCGGCATCGACCTTCCATGCATTCGTCGATACCGTGATCATCTGGTTGATGTCCAGACGCTTGTCGCGGATGGCGGAAAAGGCGAGGTAGGCGGTCATCAATTTGGTCAGCGATGCCGGTTCGATGCGCATGTCAGGTTCATTTGACGCCAGGATCTGGTTGCTGGTCTCGTCGAGCAGCAGCCATGATTTGGCGGCGATGGTCGGGGCCGGAATGGATTGAGCAAATGCGGCAGAGAGCGTGAGGATGGTAACGGTGATGACCGCAAATAATTTTTTCATGGGGCTTAGTAGTAGGCGCATGCTTGATCGAAGCGTGCACCGATTAGGGAAAGGTTGATTATAGGCTTGCGGCACTTGGATGAGTGCAGATGCAAACAGTTCCATCAGCGGTGCCACATTTTTGTCACGTAATTCTTGATGTGATGCAGCTTGCGGCCGAAGAAATGATCGGCGCCGGGGATCACCAGTACCGGCAGATCCTGCGGCCGCGCCCAGTCGAATACAAAGCTCAACGGTATCGTTTCATCGAGTTCGCCGTGTATCAGGATGGTATCGGCAGGCACATTCGGCAGCGCCCATTTGCCCGGCGCGGAACCGACCAGCACCAGGCGCTCGGCTGGCGTGCCTTGCGCTTCCAGTCGTTGTTGCAGCCGGGTTTGCACAAAGGTGCCGAAGGAAAATCCTGCCAGCGCGAATGGCAGATCCGGGTATTGCTGCTGCATGTGCGCCAACAGTTGCGCCATGTCGTCGGTTTCGCCCACGCCTTCATCGTATGTGCCGCCGGTTTCGCCGACGCCGCGGAAATTCATCCGCACTGCAGCGTAACCGAGGGCGACGAAAGTGCGCGCCAGCGTATGTACGACCTTGTTATCCATCGTGCCGCCAAAGAGCGGGTGCGGATGCGCAATCAGCGCAATGCCGCGCGGTGGATGTGCAGGCAGGTCGAGCGCGCAGGCAAGTGCACCGGCGCTGCCTGGCAGAGAGAAGTACTGGGTCTGGGCGTTCATGCGTAGGTCTTTAAGTGCGAAAGGCAGTGCTGCAATTGCCAGCGCTGCGGGATGATCAGATTTTCAGGCGCTCGACGATTTTTCCGCCGACCAGATGCGCGTCGATGATTTCATCGATGTCGTGATTGTCGACATAGGTATACCAGGTACCTTGCGGATAAATCACGATGACCGGTCCTTCTTCGCAGCGACCCAGGCAACCGGCCTGATTGACGCGCACTTCGCCGCTGCGGCTGAGTCCCAATTCCTTGACGCGGGCTTTCATGTGTTGCTGCGCGGCGTGTGCGCCTTTTTCTGCACAGCATTCGCGGCCATCGTCGCGCTGGTTCATGCAAATGAACACATGCTGGCCAAAATGCAGTTTATCTTCAGTCATCAAGAGCTCGCGTTAAAGAGCGAAATGATACACCCGCATCATTTTCGTTTCACGCGATGCGTCGCATGCAGTAAAAACCATAGCGCAGAAAATGGCCACAGCAGCGACAGGAATTGCGCTGCGCCATTGAAGTTCAGGAATTTTCCCTGCACCCAGGTTTCCAGCGTGGCGATGAAATAAGGGTTGGCCGGCACCAGGTTGACGATGATGAAAGCGGCAATCAACAGCACTATGGCGGTGCGCCTTTGGCTGGGATGCGGCATGAAGATGGCGCCGGCCAAAAATCCCAGGCCCAGCAGCAAGCCGCCCTGAGAGCCGGGCGTCAGCCAGGAAAATGCATTCTCGGGCGAAAAGAGCAGGGCGGTGGCCAGTGCCTTGACCGCAAGTGCGGCGAGCAGCAGGGCCAGCAGCAAAATCACGCGCGGCGCCTTGGTGCGCAGCACGCACAAGAGCGCCAGCAATGCGCCGCTCATGCTGCAGGCGGTAATGACTGCTTCGGCAATCCAGTATTGTTCAGCGGTCAGCTGTGCGCCGTCGCGCAAAAATCCGCCCAGGTCGATAGGGTTTGCCAGCCATGCCGACAGCCATTCAGACAGGATGGGCAGGATTTGTCCATTGCCGAACAAATAGCTTTGCGGATAAATCTGCGCCAGCGGCCATAGCGCAAAAATGATCAAGCCGCGACTGGCCTGTGTGGTGAACCAGCGCTGCCGCAGATGGCGCAGACGGCTGCGTTCCAGCACGAAATGGCTGGTTTTGCTGCCGATCACGGCGCCTATCAAGGCGCCCAGGCTGTTGGTCAGGAAATCCAGATTCGACGCGACGCGATTCGGCAACAGCGTCTGGCTGGCTTCCATCGCGCCGGACACGAATACGCCAAAAAAAAGTGCCAGCAGGATAGCCGTGGCCCAGCGTATGCGTGGATACAGTGCATAGACGGTCAGGATGCCGAGCGGGATGTAGCCCAGGATGTTGATGGCCAGGTCGAAGCCGGTCCAGTAGCGCGGCATGCCGGCCAGCAGATAGGTTTCCAGCGGCAAGCCCATGCTTTGCCAGCCGTTGAACGGGTACAGGCTGGCATAAATGATCAGCAGCAGATACGCCAGCAAGCCGCCGCGCGCAAACACCGACGCTTGCAGCGTCGGCGCGGGTGACGGGGTCTCCGTCACTTTTTCGGCGGCAGCGTCGCTAGCCATACGGCCATTTCATTGATGATGGCATCGCTGGCGCTTGCCAGCGCGGCTGCGCCGCCTTGCGCATCTGCGCTGGCGGCGGGGATTTGTTTGACGAACATTTTTTGCGCCCGCAGTATCCGGCCGTCGAACAGCGATGCACGCATCGCAATGTGCGCACTGCTTGCGCCTGCGCTCTCGAAGGTCTGCGTAAAGTCATCCGCTTCCAGACGCAATGTCGGTAAATTGACCGCGCCATCGGAGGCCGGCACCACTACGCCGCCCGCCTGCGACAGGCGCGACTTTACGCGCAGTAAAAACAGTTGCGCCGGCGCCATCGTCCATTTGCTGTTTGCATACGGGCGCGGTTGCTGGTCGTTGGCGTAGTTGAGGCGGTAAAACATCATCTGGCTGTCTAGCCATACGGGCGCCTTGATGTCGGCGATGCTGATGGCTGGCAAAGGCGGCAGTGTATTGGCGGGAACTGGCGCATGCAGCGGGCCGAGATCAAACAGCGCCGCAGATGGTGCATCTGTCGCGCAGCCGCCCAGCAATGCACTGCCAGCCAGTGCGAGCGCGGCAAAAAATCGTAGCGATGGTTTCTTCATGGGTACCCTTGAACGATATTCTTATTTGCCGGCCGGCGTGCTGAAACCCGCTTCGCCCGGGCCGGGTTGTGCTGCGCCGGCGCCAAACAGTATGCTTTGCGGACGCTGGTTGAATGTTTCCATCGTCCGGTTGAGCGCGCGCATCGAGCTGCGTGTTTCATCTATCAGCGGCACGACTTCATATTCGACGATGGCCGCCGCCGATCCTATGTTGCCGGCAGCGTCGTTGAAGCTGTTCAGCGGACCGTCAGGTGCATTCAGCTTGCGCGTCAACACGCTTGCATCATCCGACAGCTTGTTAAGCGAAGTCAACATCCGGTCTGCCTTGAGCGCCAGCGCCGGCAGTTTGTCCAGTGCCGGTTGCAGCTGATCCGAGGCTCTGCCCACCTTGTTGGCGGCCTTGCTGACATCCGTGAAGGCAGCCAGTATGGATTTTTGATTCTCGTCCGACAGCATGGTGTTGATTCTTCCCGCCACTTCTTCCGTTTGCTTGAGTATCGCCAGGCCGCGCAGCTGCAGCAAATCGAGCAGGCCGGGCCGCAACTCGATGCGGGCAGGCTTCTTTTTGGATGATGGCATGAGGGTCGGATTCCGGCCGTCGTCGTCTAGCTGCACGTAGGCGAGGCCGGTCACGCCCTGGTAGCTGAGCGTGGCAAAGGTCGAATGCGTGATCGGCGTATCCTTGCTGACGCTGAAACGGATCAGGATCTGGCCGGGTTTTTGCGGATCGAACAGGACGGCGTCAACGCGGCCCACATCCAGCCCGCGATAGCGCACGCCGGCTTGCGGATTGAGGCCGGGCACCGACAAGGTCGTGGCAATTTCATAGGGAATCCGTTCGACCCGGTCGCGATTGAACCAGAGGGCAATCAGCGCGGCCGCGATCAACAGTACGATCGTGAATATGCCGGCCATCAATGCATGTGATTTATTTTCCATAATTGATTTTCAAAGTATTCAAGACGCACTTTCCGGTTGGTTTTCCTGCGGGTCGGGCATGGCCTCGATGGCGCGTTTTCCACGTTCGCCGCGGAAAAAGGTTTCGATGAACGGGTGCTTGAATTCGACCACATTACCCGGTTCGCAATACGTGATGATGTGCTTGTCGGCCAGTACGGCCACATGCGTCGATAATGCAAACAGCGTATCCAGATCGTGCGTGACCATGACGACGGTCAGCTGCATTTCTTCGTGCAGCGTGCGGATCAGGTCGACGAAGCTTTCCGATGCGCTCGGGTCCAGCCCGGCGGTGGGCTCATCGAGGAACAGCAGTTCCGGCTCCAGCGCCAGCGCGCGCGCCAGTCCTACGCGCTTGATCATGCCGCCCGACAGATCCGCCGGCATCTTCAATGCATGTTCCGGGCCGATGCCGGCCATCTGCAATTTCAACAGCGCAGCATCGCGTATCAATTCCTTCGGCAACACGCGCAATTCGCGCATCGGTTGCGCCACATTGTCGAACACCGTCAGGGCCGAGAATAGTGCACCGTGCTGGAACAGCATGCCCCAGCGATTGCGCAACTGCTGCAGCCTGAGTGCCTCGATGCGATTGATATCTTCACCGAATACATGCACCGTGCCGTGTGCCGGGTGCGTCAAGCCCAGCATCTGCCGCAACAGCACGGTTTTGCCGGAGCCCGAGCCGCCGACCAGCGAGACGATTTCGCCCTGCTGTATCGTCAGGTTCAGGTTTTCATGCACGATCACATCGCCGAACTGCGTACGCAAGTCCTCTATCTGGATGACAGGCGCCCCTGCTTCCGCTGCGCTCGCCTCAGCGTCGATGACCGGTTCCATCGCACTGTTCATCAGAATCCCACATCGCTGAATACAATCGCAAAGACGGCATCGGCCAGGATCACGATCGTGATCGCGCTGACGACGGAAATCGTGGTGCCGGCGCCCAGGCTTTCGGTATTCGCCTTGATACGCAAACCGAAGTGGCAGGCTACCAGTGCAATCAGGCTGCCGAATACCACGCCCTTGCCCAGGCCTATCCAGTAATTGGCCAGCGACACCGCATCCGGCAGTTCACGGATAAAGTATTTGTAAGACAGGCCCAATTCGATATTCGCCGCCACCATGCCTCCTATCAATGCCATCGCATCGGTCCATATCACCAGCAAGGGCATAGAAATCGCCAGCGCGATGACTTTCGGCATGATCAGCCGGTAACCGTGCGGCAAGCCCATGACCAGCATCGCATCGAGTTCTTCCGTTACGCGCATGACGCCGAGTTGCGCCGTGATCGATGAGCCGGAACGTCCGGCCACCAGTATTGCCGCCAGTAAGGGCCCCAGTTCCCGGATCACGCTCATGCCGAGTATGTTGACGAGGAAGATATCGCCGCCAAACTGATGCAATTGTTGTGCCGACAGATAGGACAGGACCACGCCGATCAGGAAGCCGACCAGCGCGGTAATCCCCAGCGCCTGATAACCGGTGTGGAAAATATTGGCGGAAATTTCCTTCCACGGCCCGCGTTGCACCTCCTTGGTGAAGCGGCCCAGGTCCATCACCAGCTGGCCGATCAGGCTGATGAAGCCGGTCAGATGATCCAGCAGGTTGTGCTTGATTTGCAGCAAGGATGCCAGTGCATACCAGTGCTGTTTCGGCGGGATTTTCAGTGCCAGCGGGCCGACTTCTTCCAGCCGCCGGAAAAAATCCTCATGTTGCGGTGCCAGCGTCAGTTGCGCCGGGCGTTGCTTGCCCCAGGCATTCCACAGCAATTGCGCGCCTATGTAATCCAGTGCGGCTATTTGCGACAGATCCCAATGCACCGTTTTTTCCTTGCCTGCCGTTTGTAGCGCAGTGCTGATGGCGGCCATTGCGCCCGGATTTGCCAGCGCACGCACCTGCCACGATCCGGCTGCCGTGGCGGTAGCATGGTCGTTCGGCGTATAGCTGAGGGTAGGCGATGCAGGGTTGAGCATGCAGGAAGTGTAAGGGAGAAACGGGCCAGCGTCACGTGCGTTGCCGCACGCTGGCCGCTGCTGCGGTTTCGCCGGCGCAGTCATCCCGCTACAATGCGCAGATGAATGAGCAAACGTATGCGCAAATAAATTTACTCCCTACCGCGCAGAGCCTGGCTGCCCTGTGCAGCCCTGACGCACAGGATATTGATATCCGGCTCGTCGCCGAGACGGGTTCGACCAATGCCGATCTGCTGGCCAGCGTGCCGCATTTGCATCGCCCCACGCTGCTGTGGGCCGGGATGCAAACTGCGGGCAAGGGGCGTGCCGGGCGCACCTGGCATGCTGCCGCCGGTGCGACCCTGACCTTTTCGCTGGCGTGGAAATTCGCCTTGCAGGCGCAGGCGCTGGCAGGTTTGTCCCTGGCGGTCGGCGTGATCGTGGCGGAAACGCTGGCATCGTTCGGTGTCGATGCGCGACTGAAATGGCCTAACGATATTTTAAGAAATGGCGACAAGCTTGCCGGCATCCTGATTGAAACCGCACTCGACAAGACAGACCGGCAGGCCATATGGACGATCATAGGCATAGGCATCAATGTTGCGCATGCGCCGGATTTGAGCGAGCAAATCGGCAGGGCGGTGGCCGACGCGCCCGAACTGGCGGACCAGCGCGCACGCTTCATCGCGGCCTTGCTCGATCGTTTCAGCCTGGCCTTGCCGCTGTTCGAGCAACAGGGATTCCCGGCTTTTGCGGCAGCGTGGAATGCGCTGGACGCGTATGCAGGACAGCAGGTGAATATACTGGAGCAGGGGAAAATACTGGCGCATGGCAAGGCGGCGGGCGTCGATCAGTCCGGCTGCCTGCTGCTGGCTACGGCGCAGGGCCGCATGGCGATCGTCGCCGGCGATGTATCGTTGCGAGTCACAGAAGAATACACGGAGGATTAAGCCGATGCTGTTACTGGTCGATGCAGGAAATACGCGTATCAAATGGGCGCTGCTCGATAGCCTGGCCAGGCCGGTGCTGGGCGCATGGCATGCGGCCGGCAGCGTGGCGCGTGCAGATGTCGCGCAACTGGCACAGGCATGGCGTGGCTGCCGGATCAACCGCGTCCTGCTGTCGAATGTGGCCGGAGCAGAAATGCGTAATGCGCTGGAACAGGCCGTGTTGCGTGCCACGGCAGGCCAGCCGGTCGCGCTGGAATGGTTTGCCTCGGTGGCTGAGCTGGGCGGCGTGCGCAATCATTATCTGCAGCCGGCGCAGCTGGGCTGCGACCGCTTTGCCGCCGTGATAGGCGCGCATGCGCTGTTCCCGCAGCAGTCGCTGGTGGTGGCGACTTGCGGCACCGCGACCACGATAGATGCAGTGAGTGCCGCGGGTGATTTCATCGGCGGCATGATATTGCCCGGACTGGGTTTGATGGCTGCATCGCTGGCAAAAAATACTGCGCAACTGCCGCAAGTTGCGCTGCATCTCAATTTGACGCAGCCGTTTGCAGATCATACGGATGCCGCCATCGTCAGCGGTTGTCTGGCTGCGCAAGCGGGCGCAATCGAGCGGGCGCTGGCCGCGTATGCAAACGCGCATCCGGACGCCGAAGTTTGCTGTATTCTGGCGGGCGGCGCGGCAGATTTGATCGCGCCGCATTTGTCTATCGCGTGCAAGCGCATCGACAATCTGGTGTTGATCGGCTTGCAAACGGTGGCTACCCAACCTTTACCCCCATGTTAAAAATCCTGTTCGGCTTATTGTTGGTGATCAATGGCGGCCTGTATGCATACCAGCATGGCTATCTGGACGCGTGGTCGCCATCCGGCCATGAACCGTCGCGTCTGAGCCAGCAATTGCATGCCGATCAGCTCAAGCTGATCCCGCTGCCCGCTGCTGGCACGGCAGTCGCTGCAAGCACGGTTACGGCTGCGGAGCCTGAAGCCGAAAAAAATCTGGCGCGTGCAGACAAGATGTCTGATGTGCTGGCATGTACCGAATTCGGCAATTTTGATGCGGCCGAAGCCAAGCGCTTTGAAACGCAACTCGCTGCGCTCTCGCTCGGCGAGCGCCTGACGCGTCGCACGATACAAGAGAATGTGCGCCACATGGTGTATATCCCGCCGCTGGCCAGCAAGGAAGCGGCTGACAAGAAGGCAGGCGAACTCAAGCAGCTGGGTGTGACGGACTTCTTTGTGATCCAGGATAAATCGGCGCTGCAGTGGGGCATTTCGCTGGGTATATTCAAATCGGAAGAAGCGGCGCGCAACCATCTGGCCGCGCTGAATCAAAAAGGCGTGCGCAGTGCGCGCCTCGGCGAGCAGGGTTCGAGTGTGAGTAAATTTGCCTTCCAGCTGCGCAACCTGGATGCTGCCGCCAAAAACAGCGTGGGAAAAATCAAGGAAGATTTCCCGCGCCAGGAAATGCGCGAATGCAGTACTCCGCCCGCCCGCTAAACGCCAGGCCTGTCTCCAGCGCTGGCGTGCGCGTCTTCTTTCTGCTGTTCTTTCTCAAGTAAACGCCGCGTTCGCAACGCCGTCAGGCAGTCTGCGCACATGCAGGTTTTAGCCTGGCTGTCTGCATCCCGCACTGCCTGTTTTTTTGCCGCAGCCGGCAGTGCGCTGCACCAGCATCGCATGCCATCCTTCGTGTCGACCATGCCGCAGGAAAACCCGGCGCCGCATTGCGAGCACAGGCTCATTGATCTCCCGGGCGTGTATCGCGGCTGTCTATGGCCGGCAGTTTGCGCATCGCATCGCGCAGCAGCGACATTTGCTTATTGAAGGTGCGGCAGGCGCCGCACGCCATCAAGTGCACGCGCATGCGCAAACGCTCGATGAGCGTCAGGCGACGATCCAGTTGTTCCGATGTCAGGCGGTGCACTTCGCTGCAAGTGGGTTTGAGCCCCATACAAATTCCCGTTATCAATTGGCCTGGCCGCGTTGCGGCTGATTGCCGAACCAGTTCAGGTCCAGGCATTCGCGCAAGCGGACCCGTGCGCGATACAGGATCACCCATGCATTGGTCGCGGAAATATCCAGTTCCTTACAGATTTCATCGGTTTCCAGTTCCAGCCATTCGCGCATCATGAAAATTCTTGCGGTTTTGGCCGGCAACTTCTCCAGGCAGATTTCCAGCGTCCTGAAAAAATCCTGTTGCTGCAGGCTGGCGACCGGATCGCCCCAGCTACGCGGCATTTCGTGCGTATGGCCGTTCGCGGCGAACAGCGCATCGATCACGTCTTCTTCCGATTGATCGTCTTGCGGCGCTATCTGGCACATGCGCTTGCCGGCGCGCAAGGCGTCGATGATCTTGTATTTGATGATGGCCGTCACATAGGTGCGCAAGGAAGACAGACCGGCAAAGCTGGCGGGTTTTTCCAGTACGGCGATCAGCGCATCCTGCACCAGGTCTTCCGCCCAAGCCTGATCGCGCAGCTGCAATAGTGCAAAACGCATCAAAGTGGGGCGCAAGGCTTCCAGTTCGGCTGCAAGATCGGGATATGGATGGCCGCTCATCTCAGGTATTTGTCAATTGGGCAATATGGCTGTGGAATATTTGCGGTAATTCAAGCAAGAGCCGGGAAATGAAGCTGCATTCGCTGTAAAATCGCGGTCATCCATTTTCAGGACCCGCCATGACCGATATGAATGCCGATCTTACTGTAGTTTCGCCGCAAATACAGGCGCAAATTCTGGCCGAGGCGCTGCCGTATATCCGCAAATTCCACGGCAAGACCATCGTCGTCAAATACGGCGGCAATGCCATGACCGACGAACACCTGAAACAGTGTTTCGCCCGAGACGTGGTGCTGCTCAAGCTGGTCGGCATGAATCCGGTCGTCGTGCAAGGCGGCGGTCCGCAAATCGACAACGCGTTGAAGAAAATCGGCAAGCAAGGTACCTTCGTGCAAGGCATGCGCATCACCGATGAAGAAACGATGGAAGT
>NZ_JAUSME010000162.1 GCF_030645555.1 Herminiimonas sp. | reverse complement strand
GCCAACGCCGATCTTGCCGACGTAGGAAGAGTATTCCAGCGAAGTGATTTGCAATTGCAGCGGTGCATCAGGATCATCTTCACGCGCAGGAACGTGTTCCAGAATCGCGTCGAACAATGGCTCCATATTGCCTTCGCGCACGGTGTCTACCAGACCTGCGTAGCCTTTGAAGCCCGATGCGTAAACGATAGGGAAATCCAGTTGTTCGTCAGTCGCGCCGAGTTTGTCGAACAATTCAAAAGTAGCGTTGACTGCCTTCTGAGGATCGGCATTTTCGCGGTCGATCTTGTTGACCACAACGATAGGCTTCAAGCCCAGCGCCAGCGCTTTACGCGTCACAAAACGCGTTTGCGGCATAGGGCCTTCTTGTGCATCGACCAGCAACAACACGCTATCAACCATCGACAGCACACGTTCCACTTCGCCACCGAAATCGGCATGGCCAGGGGTGTCAACGATGTTGATGTGCGTGCCCTTGTATTCAACTGCGCAGTTCTTCGACAGAATCGTGATGCCACGTTCTTTTTCAATGTCGTTGGAATCCATCACGCGAGCATCAACCTGCTGGTTGTCACGGAAAGTGCCTGATTGACGCAATAATTGGTCAACAAGCGTGGTTTTGCCGTGATCAACGTGAGCGATGATGGCAATGTTACGAATAGCGCGTTTTGTGTTTGACATGGTCGTTTTTTAACGGTTGGTGGTGCAGAATTTGGAAAGCCGCAGATTATAGCACGGCTAGCCTATCCGACAGCCGGAAACCCTTGATGTTTCAAGGAGTTGCCGAGGTTTTGTGACAAATTGGTGACTGTATGGGGGTGATCAGGCTGCGTGCAGCGACCGTCGCGACGGTCTGTAAATGCGGTTTATACAGCAGCGACCTCTACCGTCGAGATCAGGCGCTCAGGCGCCAGGATGCTGTATTCCTGCAGCAATCCAGTGCCCAGCAACTGGCTGTCGCTGGCGCGATAAACGCGTACCCGACCCTCGCCTGCAGGAACGAGCACGTCTTCCTTGCCCAGCGCCAGACGCTGGCCATGCAAAAAGCGCCTGGCCAATTCTTCCGACAGATGAAGTGCAGGAAACGATGTCAGCAAGGCATCAACCGGCGCCAGCGCTGCGATGCGCGCATCGGCATCCATTGCGGCAAGTTGCTCCAGCGTAATCGCCGCAGCGATCGTCAAGTCGCCGACCTGTATGCGACGCAAGGCATTCAAATGCGCGCCGCAACCCAGCGCCGCGCCGATGTCTTCGCCCAGCACGCGGATGTAGGTGCCTTTGCTGCAACGCACGCGCAAGGTCAGATACGGCGCCTGAAAATCGATGAATTCCAGCAGATGGATAGTCACCGGACGCGCCTCGCGTTCCAGCGTGATGCCGGCACGCGCATATTCATACAAGGGCTTGCCATCGCGCTTGAGCGCGGAATACATCGGCGGCACCTGCGCGATATCGCCGCGAAATTGCGCCAGCACCGCATCTATCTGCGCCCGCGTCACATTGACATCGCGCGTCTCGATGACCTCGCCTTCAGTGTCGCCAGTGGTGGTCGTGATGCCGAGATGGACCACTGTTTCATACGTCTTGTCAGCCTCGAGCAAATCCTGCGCGAACTTGGTTGCCTCGCCAAAACACAGCGGCAGCAAACCGGTCGCAAACGGATCCAGCGTGCCGGTATGCCCGGCCTTGAGTGCATTCAACAACCACTTCGCCTTGATCAAGGCATCGTTGCTGGATACGCCCACCTGTTTGTCGAGCAGCAGCACGCCGTGTACCGGCACGCGTTTTTTCTTGATTTGATTTGTCGCCATGATGGGCTCGAGGGAAATGCGATGGTGCTCGCTCAGGCGGAATAATCCGCCGGATTTGAGGCTAGGGAAAATGTAACAGGTGCCCGCATGCGGACAGGCACAGAAGCGGGAAGATCAGTCTTCCGCATCCTTGGCACGCGTGGCATTGGCTTCGTCAATCAGCTTGGACATTTCGATCCCGCGCGCAGTCGATGTGTCATGCACGAAATGCAGTTGCGGCAAGGTATGGATGGACAGGCGGTGACCGAGTTGGCCACGTATATAGCCGGAAGCCGCAGTCAGGCCGGCTACCGTATTCTTGATCTCTTCCTTGTTATCGCTCAGCATAGTGAAAAACACTTTGGCATGCGCGTAATCCGGCGTGACCTGCACTTCGGTAATCGTGATCATCCCGACGCGCGGGTCTTTCAACTCGAACGCGACGATTTCAGACAGATCGCGCTGGATCTGGTCTGCGACGCGCAGACCGCGTCCGGGGATGGATTTACTGTGTTTGGCCATAAATTTCTTCGATACAACGGGTGAAGCAAAAGTAAGTTCGCATCGGCAGACAGCGAGGCCGGCCGATGCGATCATGTGGTACAGGGCGCCGTATCAGGCGACCCTCTGCTGCGTATAGCCTAGCCTTACAGCGTACGCGCGATTTCCTGCACTTCGAAGACTTCGAGTTGATCGCCTTCCTTGATGTCGTTGAAGTTTTTCAGCGTCAAGCCGCATTCGAAACCGGCTTTGACATCCTTCACGTCATCCTTGAAGCGTTTCAGGGAATCGAGTTCACCGGTCCAGACCACCACGTTGTCACGCAACAGGCGTACCGATGAACCGCGTTTGACCAGGCCTTCGAGCACATAGCAACCGGCAATGGCGCCGACTTTGCTGACCAGGATAACCTGGCGTATCTCGACCAGACCCAGCGCATTTTCGCGCTTCTCTGGTGACAGCATGCCGGACATCGCCGCCTTGATCTCGTCTACTGCATCGTAAATGATGTTGTAGTAGCGAATATCAACACCGTTGGCTTCAGCCAGCTTGCGGGCGGATGCATCGGCACGCGTGTTGAAGCCGATGATGACCGCTTTCGAGGCGACCGCCAGGTTGACGTCGGACTCGGAAATGCCACCCACCGCTGCATGCACGACTTGCACGCGCACTTCGCTGGTGGAGAGTTTTTGCAGCGAACCAACCAATGCTTCCTGCGAACCCTGCACGTCGGTCTTGATGATCATAGGCAGGTTCTTGACTTCGCCTTCGCCCATGTTCTCGAACATGTTTTCCAGTTTCGCCGCCTGCTGCTTGGCCAGTTTCACGTCGCGGAACTTACCTTGACGGAACAAGCCGATTTCGCGCGCCTTGCGCTCGTCAGCCATGACCATGACTTCTTCGCCGGCGTTCGGCACTTCGGTCAAGCCCTGGATTTCGACTGGTATCGAAGGACCGGCCTCGGAAATGCTCTTGCCGTTTTCGTCCAGCATCGCACGAACGCGACCGTAAGCAGAACCTGCCAGCACGACGTCGCCGCGTTTCAGGGTACCCGATTGCACCAGTATCGTCGCCACCGGACCGCGACCCTTGTCGAGCTTGGCTTCCACCACCAAACCGCGCGCAGGAGCGGCGACCGGTGCTTTCAGTTCCAGCACTTCAGCTTGCAGCAATACCTGTTCGAGCAGCGTATCTATACCTTCGCCTGTTTTGGCAGACACGCCGATGAATGGTGAATCGCCGCCGTATTCTTCCGGCACCACTTGTTCGGCAACCAGTTCCTGCTTGACGCGATCCAGGTTGGCACCCGGCTTGTCTATCTTGTTGATCGCCACGACCAGAGGCACGCCCGCTGCTTTCGCATGCGCAATCGCTTCCTTGGTTTGCGGCATCACGCCATCGTCAGCTGCAACCACCAGAATCACGATATCGGTTGCTTTCGCACCGCGTGCACGCATGGCCGTAAATGCTTCATGGCCAGGTGTATCGAGGAAGGTGATCATGCCGCGTGGCGTTTCGACGTGATAAGCGCCGATATGCTGTGTAATGCCGCCCGCTTCGCCGGAGGCAACCTTGGCGCGACGGATGTAATCCAGCAACGATGTTTTACCGTGATCGACGTGGCCCATGACGGTCACGACAGGAGCACGCGGCAAGGCTTCGATATCGGCATGTTCTGCACCGATTTCCAGCAGTGCTTCCGGATCATCCAGTTTGGCTGCATGGGCGGTATGGCCCATTTCTTCGACCAGAATCATTGCTGTTTCTTGATCGAGCACCTGGTTGATCGTGCACATCTGGCCGAGCTTCATCAAATGCTTGATGACTTCGGATGCCTTGACCGACATTTTGTGTGCGAGTTCGGCAACGGTAATCGTTTCCGGCACGTGCACGTCTTTAATGACGGCTTCAGTCGGCGCCTGGAAATTGGTTTCGCGATCGTCATGATGCGAACCGCGGCGGCCTTTAGGACCTGCGCGCCAGCCATCACGGCCACCGCCGGTATTGCCGCGCGTCTTGATGCCGGCACCGCGTTTTTTCGCATCGTCCTGCCAGGTTGACGAAACATTGGCCGATTTGATCGACTTCTTGTCTGCGGTAACGGCAGGTTTTTTCTCGTCTTTTTTCTCGCCTGGCTTTTTATCCGCCGGCTTGTGCAAGGTGCCCTCGGCAGCAGCTTTGACCACTGGAGCAACCGGTTCCGGTGCCTTGATCGCGCGACGCGGCGCGTTCATCATGGCCTTGATCTG
>NZ_JAUSME010000055.1 GCF_030645555.1 Herminiimonas sp. | reverse complement strand
GCAGAAAAACTCGCCGAGAAAATCCGCATCTCCGGCGGCGGTCGCTGCAACTTCACCAATCTCGATGCGACGCCGCAAAATTTCCTCTCGCAAAACCCGCATTTCTGCAAAAGTGCCTTGTCGCGCTATACGCCGCAGGATTTTCTCGCGCTGATGAAGCGCTATCGCATCGCGTATCACGAGAAGCACAAGGGCCAACTGTTTTGCGACAATTCCGCCGAAGACATCATCGGCATGCTGAAAGCCGAATGCGCGCTCGGCAATGTGGCGTGGCGCATGCCGTGCAGCGTGAAGGCGATCAGCAAAAGCGACGAACTGTTCCGGATTGAAACCGATACCGGCGACATCCTCGCCAGCAGCATGGTGATTGCCACCGGCGGCCTGTCCATCCCGAAAATCGGCGCCACTGATTTTGCTTTCCGCATCGCCAAACAATTCGGCTTGAAGATGGTCGAGCCCAGCCCCGGCCTGGTGCCGCTGACTTTCGATGCGACTGCATGGCAACCGTATGTGACGCTGGCCGGCATTTCCCTGCCGGTGGAAGTGGAAACGGGAACAAAGAAGGCGCGCGGCTATTTCAAGGAAGATTTACTGTTTACGCATCGCGGCTTGTCCGGTCCGGCGATTTTGCAGATTTCCAGTTATTGGCAGCCGGGCGCTGCGCTGACGATCAATCTGGTGCCGGAAACTGATATTGCGGCAGCCTTGATTGAAGGCAAGGCGAGCAGCAAGAAAAACCTGGGCAATCAGCTGGCGCAATGGCTGCCATCGCGGCTGGCCGAAGTATGGCTGCAAGCCCAGGGTTTGCAAGCCGATGCGCGCGTTGCCGACATGCAGGACAAGCAATTGCGGCAGCTGGGCGCTGCGTTGAACCAGTGGAACATCATTCCGAACGGCTCGGAAGGCTATCGCAAGGCGGAAGTGACACTGGGCGGCGTCGATACGCGCGAACTGTCGCAGCAGACGATGATGGCGAGCAAAGTGCCCGGCTTGCATTTCATAGGTGAGTCGGTCGATGTGACCGGCTGGCTGGGTGGCTATAATTTCCAGTGGGCGTGGGCCTCAGGCGTGGCTGCCGGGCAGGCAGTCTGAGCGCTGGCTATCCCTTATATAGATCGCCTGTAGCTGTTAATAAGTATGGGCAAGCAGGGCCCCTGTTGTTGATCCCGCTGCGCTTTCGTCTAAATCCTGTGAAGAGCCTTCCATTTATCAAACAAGGCTGCTATACTCTCCGACTCACTACCCAACATTGGTTTACCTTTACATGACCACTATTCGCCTTAAAGAAAACGAGCCGTTCGAAGTCGCTATGCGTCGCTTCAAGCGCACCATTGAAAAAACCGGTTTGCTGACCGATTTGCGCGCGCGCGAGTTTTACGAGAAGCCAACTGCTGAACGCAAGCGCAAGCTCGCTGCAGCTGTGAAACGCCATTACAAGCGTATCCGCAGCCAGCAATTGCCTAAAAAGCTGTACTAATTCCTTGAAACTGCGCGCCCTATGTGCGTGCGGTTGAAGAAATTGGTTGCAAACCCGCTCCGGTGTTGGTCCGCAGCGGGTTTTGGCGTTTTTAATGATCCCTTTATTTAATCAGATAGCGGAGTGCGTATGAGCTTGAAAGAACAGATTACCGAAGACATGAAAACGGCAATGCGCGCCAAGGAAGCGACCAAACTCGGCACGATACGTTTGATTACTTCCGCCATCAAGCAAAAGGAAGTCGACGAACGCATCGAGCTTAACGATACGCAAGTGCTGGCGATCATTGAAAAAATGATCAAGCAGCGCAAGGATTCGATTTCGCAATTCCAGGCTGGCGGTCGCCAGGATCTGGTTGATATCGAACAAGCCGAGCTGGCGGTTCTGACTACCTACATGCCAAGCGCATTGTCGGATGCCGAAGTGCAGGGCGAAGTCGCCGCTGCCGTTGCCGAATCTGGCGCCGCAGGTCCGCAGGATATGGGTAAGGTCATGGCGATCTTGAAGGCGAAGCTTGCCGGTCGTGCCGACATGACTGCCGTATCCGGCCTGGTCAAGGTTGCCTTGACCAAAGGCTGAGCGCGCCCATACGTCTGATTTCCATTCCGCCAGCATTTTGATACCGACGTGATTCCACAGTCGTGTATCCAGGAGTTGCTCAACCGCGTCGATATCGTCGACGTGGTGGGGCGGTATGTGCCGCTGAAAAAGGGTGGCGCAAATTTCATGGGCTTGTGCCCTTTCCACAACGAAAAAT
>NZ_JAUSME010000054.1 GCF_030645555.1 Herminiimonas sp. | reverse complement strand
CAGCCGGCTGGCTATTCCTTGGGTATGCTGGGCGGCATCCTTGACGATTCGGGTATCGCTTCCGGCGTGGTTTTATCCGGATTCTTGCGATGCACTTCTTCTACGCCCGGCATCCCGGTACGGTCCGTGTCTACCTGCCCGGCTTCGATATCATCAAAGGCTTGCTTGATGATGGTACGCGGCGGGCTCTGCTGACTGTCGGATGATTCATCGATTTCATGCGGCAAGCGTGGCGTCTTATTTTTTTCATCGACCGTCCCTTGGCCGTCCGATTTTGCGCGATGTTTGCTCGGAGAAACTTGCACTTTCTTTACTGTGGAAACCATGCTGATCCTCCTCAAATTGCTGTTGACTATCTAATGTCAGGCGCTTGCGTCAACGCGATTGAAGTAGGAGTTAAAAAACGCACAATAATTCCCTGCATGACAAAAACACCCGGGCATGCGCGCGCGATGCGGGCGGGTTTTCTGCTATCATTCGCCTCGAACATTGGGGAGTAGCCGTCCTTTGGCAACAAAGGAATCTGTATCAACATTCTTGGCCCGCAGGCCATGGTGCAGATAGTCGACAGACTTGGCGAGACCATAGCTCAAATGACGACCGCATGGGCCGGGGTCGCTGTTTGTGCTTTGGTTATTATTCCGGCCCCAGAAAGTTTATCCCCTGATGGAAGCATTCTTCGTCTCTACCGGCATCGTTGCCCTCGCTGAAATCGGCGACAAAACGCAACTGCTGGCATTTCTCCTCGCAGCCAAATTCCGCAAACCCTTGCCTATCGTGCTGGCGATCCTGGTTGCCACGATCGCCAATCATGCATTCGCCGCTGCTATCGGCACCTGGATCACGACCCTGCTCGGGCCGGACATCCTGCGCTGGGTGCTGGGCGTATCGTTCCTGCTGATGGCGGGCTGGATCCTGGTTCCGGACAAGCTCGATGAAGGCGATGCCAAGCTCGCCAAATACGGCGTCTTCATGACTACGCTGATTGCATTCTTCCTGGCGGAAATGGGCGACAAGACGCAGATTGCAACCGTGGCCCTGGCTGCACAATTCCATTCATTCTTTTGGGTAGTGGCCGGCACCACGTTCGGCATGATGCTGGCGAATGCGCCGGCGGTTTATTTCGGCGACAAGATAGCCAACCGCATGCCGGTCAAGCTCGTGCACCGGATAGCGGCGGCGATTTTTGCGGTGCTGGGGATAGCGACACTGCTGGGCGCAGGCGCACGTTTCGGATTTTAATTTCAGGATTTATTCAAGCCGAACGTCATTCCAGTCATGAGTGTCTTCATGACTGGAACACTGCTGTGCCTACAGGAATCTGTCTAGCAGCTTGCGGCTGGCCTTGTCGAGCTTTTGCAAATCGCGGATCAAAAACTGGATGCCGTGCGCATCGGCAATGATCAATCCGGATTCGCCGACGCGGCGGATATCTTCTTCCCCCTTCAACACCAGCGTCGCATCACCACGGTTGGTGGCCACCGTCCAGGTACTCGGTGAGGCAAAGACAGAGACATGCTTGATCTGCTGTATCTCGGGCAGGAATTCACGATTGGCCAATTCTTCTTCGAGCAAGATGCGTATCTGCTCCGGCAAATCGGTAAGGCGCTCTATCCACGCCAGCTCGCGTCCATCCATGCTGACGATCGCGATGCCGACATCGGGCGCAGCAATCGGAAAGGCCCTCACCGGCACCACGCCTTCATGCACTTCCGTATCGCCGGGCGCCGAGTAAATCAGTTTGCCGTAGGCGTTGCGGCTAAGCTGAAACTGCGTTAATTGAAAGTCGTTCATGCCACCTCCCCGGCTGCGCTGTCTTCAAGCAAATCCTGTTCCGCCTGCCGCTGTTGTGCCTGATACAGTTTGTAATACGCGCCTTCGCGCGCGAGCAGTTCATCGTGCGAACCCACTTCAACAATCAAACCCCTGTCCATCACGACAATGCGATCGGCGCGGCGCAGCGTGGACAGGCGGTGTGCGATGGCTATCGTGGTACGGCCGCGCACCAGGTTGTCGAGCGCCTTTTGTATCTCGCGCTCAGTGGTCGTATCGACCGATGAGGTTGCTTCATCAAGGATCAGGATGTGCGGATCGATCAGCAAGGCGCGGGCAATCGAAATGCGCTGCCGCTCGCCGCCGGACAGGGTTTGTCCGCGCTCGCCGACCATCGAATCGTAGCCATGCGGCAGGCGCAGGATGAATTCATGCGCATTTGCCGCGCGCGCCGCCGCAATGATTTCCTCGCGGCTCGCATCCGGTTTGCCGTATGCAATGTTGTCGGCTATCGTGCCGAAAAACAGGAAGGGTTCCTGCAGCACCAGGCCTATGTTGCGGCGATATTCGGAAATCGGGATCGCGCGCACGTCGACGCCATCGATCAGGATCGCGCCCGCCGACACATCGTAAAAACGGCAGATCAGATTGACCAGCGTGCTTTTGCCCGAACCACTGTGACCGACCAGGCCTATCATCTCACCCGGCTTGATTTCCAGATCGAGGCCGCGTATCACCGCACGATTACCGTAACGGAAACCGATATCCCTGATCGTGATTTTGCCCTGCACCTTGTCCAGATGCACCGGATTGACCGCTTCCGGCACACTCGATACATGGTCGAGGATATCGAAAATACGCTTGGCGCCAGTCGCCGCCTTTTGCGTGACTGAAACGATGCGGCTCATCGAATCCAGGCGCGTGTAAAAGCGCGTGATGTAAGCGAGGAAGGCGGTCAGTACCCCGACCGTGATCAAGCCTTGCGACACTTGCCAGATGCCCAGCGCCCACACCACCAGCAAACCGATTTCCGTCAGGAAGGTCACGGTAGGCGAAAACAGCGACCAGACCTTGTTGACGCGGTCATTGATGGCCAGATTGTGCTTGTTGGCTTCGCGGAAGCGTGCCGCTTCGCGTTTTTCCTGCGCAAATGCCTTCACCACGCGTATGCCGGGGATAGTATCGGCCAGCACATTGGTCACCTGCGACCAGATGCGATCGATTTTTTCAAAGCCGTTGCGCAATTTGTCGCGTACCACATGGATCATCCATGCGATGAAAGGTAGCGGCAGCAAGGTCACCAGCGCCAGCCACGGATTGATAGAAATCAGGATCGCCGCCGTCATCATGATCATCAGCACGTCGGTGAAGAAATCCAGCAAATGCAGCGACAGGAAGACGCAGATGCGATCGGTCTCGGAACCTATGCGGGTCATCAGGTCGCCAGTACGCTTGCCGCCGAAATATTCGAGCGACAGGCGCAGCAAGTGCTCATAGGTGGTCGTGCGCAAATCCGCGCCTATGCGCTCGCTGACCAGCGCCAGTATGTAGGTGCGCGCCCAGCCCAGGCCCCAGGCAAACAATGCCGAGCCAAACAAGCCGCTCAGGTATAGCGCGACCAGACTGGGGTTGATGGGTGCGCCGTTTTGATACGGGATCAGCACGTTATCCATCAAGGGCATCGTCAGGTATGGCGGCACCAGCGTGGCGGCGGTAGAAGCCAGCGTCAGCAGGAAGCCGGCCAGCAACTGGCCGCGGTATGGCCGGGCAAAACGCCACAGGCGAAACAGCGAGGCGGTCGATGGCGCCGGCTCTTCGGCGGCACCGCCTGCCTCGCCATCTTCATCCGGCGATTCTTCAGTGTTTTCCACCTCCGGTTCCGGCACATGGCTCACGCCGGATGCGAGGACGCGGCGCTGCTGTTCAAACTGGGTAATCAGCGCCAGCGCTTCCGGATTGCGGGCCAGCGTGTAACGCCACGTTGCCAGACGCGCCTTTGCATCGTGCAACTCCAGCGTACCGACGCCGGCATGGTCATGGTGCTTGAGCGCAAGGTCGGCGCCATCGCACGGCCATGTTTGCCAGCCGGCTTCACTGCGGGTGCGCGACAGCAGGCGCAAATTGGTCAAAATGATGATGCCAGGTACAAAATGCAAACTTAAATCAAGATCAAGCTCGACATGAGCGAGTATGATTTCATCCTTGCTCAATTGGCTATTTACATCCTGCCACAGCGCAGGAAGAGCATGTCTTGTTGATAACAATGGTGGAAATGCGGTTTTCATCGATGCAGGAAGGGTTTTCGTGAAGAGCGAATGTTCAGTGAACTTGCGACCAGAATATATGGTTTTATCTCTAATTGCCGGCCAGTATATCCAAACGCACCCAACTTGTTGATGCGTATTTGTCCGCGCGTAAAATATATTCAGCAAACACGTAAACCAAAAAACGCCGAGCGCGTTACACCAATTTTAGCCATAGAAGTTTTGGCGCCTACTATCACTATCCGATTACATAATGAATAAGAAAACCATCGATATCATCGATGTGCTCAGTCTACGTGGACCGAATATCTGGACTTATCGCCCGGTGCTGGAGGCATGGGTGGATATAGGCGAGCTGGAAGATTCGCCATCCAACACCATACCCGGCTTCTATGAGCGCCTGAGCGCCTGGCTGCCCAGCCTGGTCGATCATCATTGCGGCGTCGGCGTCCATGGCGGGTTTTTGATGCGCGTGCGCGAAGGCACCTGGCCCGGCCACATCATGGAACACGTGATGATAGAGCTGCAAAACCTGGCCGGCATGCAAAGCGGCTTTGGCAAGGCGCGCGAAACCTCGAAACGCGGCGTCTACAAAGTCGTCGTCCGCGCCCGCCACGAAGAAGTCAGCCGCGCCGCCCTGCTTGCCGCCCGCGACCTGGTGATGGCCGCAATCGAAGACCAGCCCTACGATGTTAAATCGACGGTAGACCATCTACGTAACATTCTGGAATCCGTTGCGCTGGGGCCGAGTACCGGCTGCATCGTCGAAGCAGCAACCGACCGCCGCATCCCGTCGCTGCGCCTGAGTGAAGGCAATCTGGTGCAACTTGGCTATGGCGCGCGCCAGCGCCGCATCTGGACGGCCGAAACCGACCAGACCAGCGCCATCGCTGAAACCATATCCAGCGATAAGGAATTGACCAAAACCCTGCTGCAATCCTGCGGCGTACCGGTGCCTGAAGGCCGTATCGTCAACAGCGCCGCCGATGCATGGGAAGCCGCTGAAAGTATAGGTTTGCCGGTCGTCATCAAACCGCTGGACGGCAATCATGGCCGCGGCGTATCGACCAACCTGAGCTCGGCCACCGATATCGAAGCCGCCTTCTTGCTGGCGGAACAGGAAAGCAGCGACGTCATCGTCGAGCGTTTCATCCGCGGCAACGAACACCGCTTGCTGGTGGTCGGCGGCAAACTGGTCGCCGCCGCACGCGGCGAAGAAGCATCGATCATCGCGGATGGCAAATCCAGCATATTCGAATTGATCAATAGCCAGCTCAACAGCGATCCCCGCCGCGGCAGCAGTGAAGACTGCCCGCTCAACCTGATCCTGATCGACGAATCGGACGATCCGCGCGTCGTCTTGCTGGAACTGGCGCGCCAGGGTTATACGACCGAATCCGTACCGGCCGCCGGTGAAAAAATCCTGGTGCAGCGCAACGGCAATGTCTCGTTTGACGTCACCGACCAGGTGCATCCGAGCGTCGCCGCAGCGGCCTCGCTGGCAGCACGCATCGTCGGACTCGATATCGCCGGCGTCGATCTGGTCATAGAAGATATTTCCAAGCCGCTGGCTGGACAAGACGGCGCGATAGTCGAAGTCAACGCCGGTCCCGGCCTGTTGATGCACCTGAAACCGGCAGATGGTCCGGCCCGTCCGGTTGGACGCGCGATCGTCGATCATTTGTTTGCTGAAAATGAAAGCGGCCGTATCCCTGTCGTCGGCGTCACCGGCTCGCACGGCACCACTGCCGTATCGCGCCTGATTGCCTGGTTGCTGCATTTGCAAGGCACGTATGTAGGCCTGGCTTGCCGCGACGGCTTGTTCCTGCACCAGCGCCAGGTCTTGCACAAGCCTGCCGACAACTGGAATGCCGGACGTCAAGTCTTGATGAACCGCATGGTCGAAGCCGCCGTATTTGAAAACGGCAGCAAAATGATCCTGTCAGAAGGCCTGGCTTACGATTGGTGCGAAGTTGGCGTGGTGACGAATATCGATCCCGCCGTCACGCTGCCGGAATTTTATATCGACGATGCCGACCAGATGAGCAAGGTAGCGCGCACCCAGGTCGATGTCGTCTTGCCGACCGGCGTGGCGGTATTGAATGCCGCCGATGAACGCGTCGCCGACCTGGCATCGCTGTGCGATGGCAGCGTGATTTTCTTCGCCATCTCGCCCGCGACCCCGACGCTGGTCGCGCATCGCGAAAAAGGCGAGCGCAGCGTATACATCAGCGCCGGCGATATAGTCCTCGCATCCGGTACGGAAGAAATCCTGATTAGCAATGCGCTGCAAAATCGCAGCACCCTCGATACCGAAAACGTATTGGCGGCGATAGCAGCAGCATGGGCACTGGGCGTCAGCCCCGATCTGATGCGCGCAGGTATAGAAACCTTTGAACAGACTGCGGTATCTGCCGCCTGATTGCCATGAGCACTGTATACGCACAGCAAGAAACAGAAGAGACTGATACAGTTTATACAACTGCGTCCGTCAATAAAGCGCCTAGCAAAGGCGCTACGAGACAAGCAGTATCGAGAAGGAAGATGTCCATGGAAATATCCCGCGTTCGCGCCCTGCGCGGCCCTAATCTCTGGAGCCGCCACACGTCGATCGAAGCCATCGTGTCGTGCAATGACTCAGAAAAAGACATCGCCGTCATTACCGGTTTTGAAGACCGCTTGCGTACCCGTTTCCCGGAAATTAAATTCATCGATACGGCGCGTCCGAAAACCTCGTTTTCGATGGCCGATGTACTTGAATACGCCGCACTCGGCCTGCAGGCGCAAGCCGGTTGCCCGGTAACATTCAGCCGCACAATAGAAACCGTTGAAAAAGACACTTACCAGGTCGTCGTCGAGTACACCGAAGAAGCGGTCGGCCGGCTCGCCTTTGAACTGGCGCAAAACCTGTGCCGCGCGGCCGTCGAAGACACGCCTTTCGATCTGGCCAGCGCACTGGCACAGTTGCGCGAACTCGACGAAGACATCCGTCTGGGACCCAGTACCGGCGCCATCGTCGATGCAGCGGTCGCACGCGGCATACCCTATCGCCGCCTGACCGAAGGCAGCATGGTGCAGTTCGGCTGGGGCAGCAAGCAATTGCGCATCCAGGCAGCCGAAACCGGCTTCACCAGCGCGATAGCCGAATCGATTGCGCAAGACAAGGAAATGACCAAGCTGTTGCTGAGCGCAGCCGGCGTACCGGTGCCGGATGGCCGTTCAGTCACCACGGCGGAAGATGCATGGCAGGCCGCGACTGAAATCGGCGCCGCAGTAGTCATCAAGCCGCGCGATGGCAATCAGGGCAAAGGCGTGACCGTCAACCTGAAAACCCGCGCCGAAATCGAAGCCGGTTTTGCGGCGGCCAAAGTCATTTGCGACGATGTCGTGATAGAACGCTACATCTCGGGACAGGACTACCGCTTCCTGGTGGTCGGCAAGCAATTGATCGCGGCCGCACGCCGCACGCCGCCAGAAGTCATAGGCGACGGCGCGCAAACCGTGCAGCAATTGATAGACCAGGTCAATCTGGATCCTTTGCGCGGCGATGGCCACGCGACGCCGCTGACCAAGATCAAGGTCGACAGCACGACGCTGGCGACGCTGGAAAAACAGGGTTACACGCTGGAAAGCATCGCCGCCAAAGGCTCGCCTGTGGTGCTGCGCAACAATGCCAACCTGAGCACCGGCGGTATCGCCACCGACGTCACCGACGACGTGCATCCGCAACTGGCTGCACGCGTAGTCGAAGCGGCGCAAATGATAGGCCTCGATATCTGCGGCGTCGATCTGGTCTGCGAAAATGTCCACAATACGCTGGAAGAACAAGGCGGCGGCGTGGTTGAAGTCAACGCCGCGCCCGGCTTGCGCATGCACATCAAACCCTCGTTCGGCAAAGGCCGTCCGGTCGGCGAAGCGATCGTTTCAACGATGTTTGCCGAAGGCGACGATGGCCGCATCCCGGTCGTCGCAGTGGCCGGTACCAATGGCAAAACCACGACGGTACGCCTGATCGCGCATATCCTGCAGGCGAATAAACATCGGGTCGGCATGACCAGCACCGATGGCGTCTACATCGAAAATGAACGCATAGACACCGGCGACTGCAGCGGCCCGCGCAGCGCACGCAATGTATTGATGCATCCGGACGTAGATGCAGCCGTGTTTGAAACAGCACGTGGCGGCGTCTTGCGCGAAGGCCTGGGCTTCGATCGCTGCAACGTCGCGGTCGTCACCAATATCGGCGTCGGCGACCATCTCGGCCTGAATTTCATTTCCACCGTTGAAGATCTGGCCGTCGTCAAACGCGTCATCGTGCAAAATGTCGCGCCCAACGGCACCGCCGTATTGAATGCCGCCGATCCTATGGTGGTCAACAAGGCGACCAGCTGCCCCGGCCACGTGACCTTCTTTGCAAAGGATGGCCATCACGCCGTGCTGGCCACGCACCGTGCGCAAGGCCATCGCGTGCTGTATCTGGATGGCGCCGCAATTGTCGCCTCCGAAGGCACGTTCGAACACCGGATACAGCTGGCCGATATTCCGATCACGCACAATGGCTTGATCGGCTTCCAGATTGAAAACGCGATGGCTGCCATCGGCGCTGCCTGGGGGTTGGGCCTGGACTGGGATGTCGTGCTGAATGGCTTGCGTACATTTGAAAACAGCGCAGCCACCACGCCCGGCCGCTTCAACCTTTTTTCGCACCGCGGTGCCACCGTCATTGCTGACTACGGCCACAATCCGGATGCGAT
>NZ_JAUSME010000150.1 GCF_030645555.1 Herminiimonas sp. | reverse complement strand
CTTGCTAATGCAGCGTAAAGATCGGCAGCAAGCGGCTGTATCAGCAAGGCCATGATGCGCGCATCGACGGCGCGACGATAAGCCAGCACCTCGGTGTAAGCCGGGCGCGTCAGCAAACCGCGCTGCGCACGCGCATGCTTGTCGCCGATACCGTTGTAATAGGAATTGAAGAGTACGCGGAAGGCGGGATGATACGGCTGGAAATTTTCTTCGAAACGTTCAAGTATGAAGGTCTCGAAAAACCATGTCGTATGCGCCAGATGCCATTTGATCGGGCTGGCATCCGGCATCGATTGCACGCAGCAATCTTCTGCCGACAGGGGCGCCGACAAGGCCAGCGTACGTGCGCGCACCGTTTCAAAGCGCTGCGGCAAGCCGGTGGGATCATGCAAATAGCTTTGTTTTGTCTGTACGTTCATGCTGATCCGTAAGGTTGATGGCGAGACATGCGCGGCGGATGATCCGTTTGCAGTTTACTGCGAATCGCTTCGACTCTATCTTTTGCGAAAATGTTCCAGTCCTGCCGGCTAGCCCGCATGTGCATGGCACACCATGAACCATAGTTGCGGATCGCTCCAGACCGTGACATTTTCAAACCCGGCCCGCGCCAGCAACTCCACGAAACCCTGGCGCGTGTATTTATAACTGTTTTCTGTATGTATCCGTTCACCACGCGCAAAATGCCGCTCACCATTTGACCAGTGTACAGTCTGGTCTGATGCCGCTTCCAGGTGCATTTCTATCCGGCTCAATGCGGCATTGAAAAATCCACGATGCCGCCATGCGCGCACATCAAAATCAGCGCCCAGCAAGTGATTCAGGTGCAACAGCAGGTTCAGGTTGAAGGATGCCGTCACGCCCAGGGCATCATCATATGCCGCATCGAGCAGCGATTTTTCCTTGAGCAGATCGACACCTATCAGCAAGCCGCCATCGCTCACGCCATCATGCGTGCAAGCCGCCTTCACCTGCTGCAGAAAAACCAGCGCCTCGTCCGGCGTAAAGTTGCCTATCGATGAACCCGGGTAAAAGAACAAGCGGTTTTCATCGCGCACGTTATCCGGCAGCGCAAGAGAAGTCGAAAAATCCATCCCTACGCCCAGCATGTCTATCGCCGGAAATTGCTGTTGCAGGCGACCGACTGCATCGCGCAGGAATTCTACCGAGATATCAATAGCCGCATACTGCGCAGGTTGTAGTGACGGGAACAGTTGCGCTGCCTTCGCACAATTGCCTGCACCCAGATCGATCAGCGTGCTTCCAGTGCCGACAGCTTGCGCGATCTCTGGCCCATGCTTCTGGAAGATGCCTGCCTCGGTGCGGGTCGGATAGTATTCCGGCAGCTCGCATATCGCTTCAAACAGTTTGGAGCCCAGGGCATCGTATAAATATTTCGGCGAGGTAGAGGCGCGTGCAGCCGTCAAACCTGCGAGCAACTCATCGACTATGGTTTGCTGGCGCTGCTCAGTGAGTTGTATGAATTGGGCCAAGCCGGCTCCTCCCTTTAAATATTCCAGTCAAGACAGACACGCAAAACCTGTATCCGTTCCGGTTTGATGCAAACTGCTGCAAACACCCGTTGTGCAATGCGCTATCGCCCCCATATTGCATGGCAACACACGCATAGACATAAGCATAAAAACGAGCATTTTTTACCGGTCTTGCCGGCAAGACCGACAAGGTGCAATACAGGGACTGGTGCTAAGCTATGTGCCTGCATTGCAGGCATGTTGAGGCTGGCGTCAACCTTACCATGCACCGCGCAACAGCACGATGCACATCCCGCAATGATTTTTTACCCAGCTACTGTACCCATGATCCCGAAGACATCCCGAGAATTACAAAAAGGCAGCATCGTCACGCTGCGCGGCTTGCTCAAATTCCTGCTGCCTTATAAAAAACAGTTTGTGCTGGCCGGCATCGCCTTGATCGTTGCCGCTGGCGCGACGCTGGCGATTCCCTATGCATTCCGGCAAATGATCGATCTCGGCTTTGGCGCCAACGGGATACAAAGCACGACCCATATCAATACCTATTTCCTCGCCCTGTTCGGCGTGGCTTGCATACTGGCCATCGCCACGGCAGCACGTTTTTACATGGTATCGTGGCTGGGTGAACGCGTGACTGCAGATGTACGCAGCGCCGTCTATGCGCATGTCGTGATGCAAAGCCCGCAATTCTTTGAAACCACCAAAAGCGGCGAAGTATTGTCGCGCCTGACCACCGATACGACACTGATCCAGACCCTGATAGGCACCAGCATCTCGATGGCCCTGCGCAATATGCTGTTGTTTTCCGGCGGCCTGGTGATGCTGTTCGTCACCAGCATCAAATTGTCATCAATCATCCTCGTCACCCTGACTGCAACCGTCTTGCCTATCGTCTGGTTCGGCCGGCGCGTGCGCACGCTCTCGCGCGACTCGCAGGATCGCGTGGCGGATTCGTCCGCACTGGCAGGCGAAATCCTGAATGCAATGCCGACCGTGCAGGCATTCACGCATGAAAAAATTGAATCAGCGCGTTTCGGCAAGACCGTTGAAAATGCCTTCAAAACCGCCATGCGCCGCATCCGCGCCCGCTCGCTGCTGACCATGATCGCGATCCTGCTGATCTTCGGCGCGATCGTCTTCGTGCTGTGGCTGGGCGCACATGCAGTGATAGAAGGCACGATGACGGGCGGCGAGCTCGGCCAGTTCATCCTGTATTCAGCCATCGTGGCGGGCGCAATTGGCGCCTTGTCGGAAGTCATAGGCGATGCGCAGCGTGCCGCCGGCGCCACCGAGCGCTTGCTGGAACTGCTGGCAGTGCAGTCACCGATCTCATCTCCTTCAGTGCCGCTGCCATTGCCGCCGCGGCGTGACCAAGGTGCTGCACTGGCGCTCGACAGGGTGAGCTTTCACTACCCTTCCCGCCCATTGACACCCGCGCTATCCAATCTGTCGCTGGCGATCAAGGCGGGCGAAACCGTCGCCATCGTCGGCCCGTCCGGCGCCGGCAAAACCTCGCTGTTCCAGTTGCTGCTGCGCTTCTACGATCCGCAGGAAGGCGTGATCGAACTCGACGGCATCGATATCCGCCAGCTCGACCTGCACGCCTTGCGCAATGCGATAGGCATCGTGCCGCAGGACACCGTGATTTTTTCTGCCAATGCGATGGAAAACATACGCTACGGACGCCCCGATGCCAGCGACGAAGAAGTCATCGCCGTCGCCAAACTGGCAGCGGCGCATGAATTCATAGAACGCCTGCCGGAAGGCTATCAGTCCTTCCTCGGCGAACGCGGGGTACGCCTGTCCGGCGGCCAGCGCCAGCGCATTGCCATCGCACGCGCCTTGCTGAAGAATCCGCCGTTGCTGCTGCTGGACGAAGCAACCAGTGCACTCGATGCCGAATCCGAGCGCCTGGTCCAAAGTGCGCTCGAAGCTGCGATGGTCAACCGCACCACACTGGTCATTGCGCACCGGCTGGCGACAGTACAAAGCGCCGACCGCATCATCGTGATGGAACACGGGCAGATCGTCGAAACCGGCACCCATGCATCGCTGGTCGCGGCCAACGGCTTGTATGCCAGCCTGGCGGCACTGCAGTTCGGCCAGCATTGAGCATTAAGTTAAAATAGCGGCTTCCAGCGGAACATGGCGCCAGCCATGCGCCGCCAACCCAACCAAAAACGGACTATGCATGAAACAGTATCTTGACCTGGTGCGGACCGTACTCGATTCCGGTACCTGGCAGGAAAATCGCACCGGCATACGCACCATCAGCATTCCTGGTGCGATGCTGCGTTTCGATCTGCAAAAGGACGGCTTTCCGGCGATCACGACCAAGCGCCTGGCATTCAAGTCGGTCATCGGCGAATTGATAGGCTTCTTGCGCGCGACCCGCAGCGCCGCCGAATTCCGCGCGCTGGGTTGCAAGGTGTGGGATCAGAACGCGAATGAAAATGCAGAGTGGCTGAACAATCCATATCGCCTCGGTGAAGACGATCTCGGCCCGGTGTATGGCGTGCAATGGCGTCAATGGCCAGCCTACAAACTGCTGGACGCCGACCACAAACTGCAAATCCAGGATGCGCAAGAACGCGGCTTTCGCCTGATCTCTGCCGTCAATGACGAAGGCGTCGACAAGGTTTTAATGTACAAGGCGATCGATCAATTGCGCGATTGCCTGGACACCATCATCAACAATCCGGGCAGCCGCCGCATCCTGTTCCACGGCTGGAACTGCGCCGACCTCGATGCGATTGCGCTACCGGCCTGCCACTTGCTCTACCAGTTCCTGCCTAACCAGACCACGAAAGAGATTTCGCTGTGCCTGTACATACGCAGCAACGACATCGGCCTCGGCACTCCTTTCAATCTGGCGGAAGCGGCAGCACTGTTGCACGTGGTGGGGCGTCTGACCGGTTACAAGCCGAAGTGGTTCACGTATTTCATAGGCGATGCGCATATCTATGAAAACCATCTCGACATGCTGAATGAACAAATGACGCGCACACCTTACGCTGCGCCGAAACTGCTCTTGTCGGACCGCATTCCTGATTACGCCGTCACCGGAAAATACGAACCGGAATGGCTGGAAAAACTCGAACCTAGCGACTTCAGCCTCGAAAACTACCAGCATCACGCACCATTGAGTGCGCCGATGGCGGTTTAATCCGGATCGATACCATGCCTGCACACCTGACCATCGTCGTCGCCACCGATACCAACAACGGCATCGGCATCAACAACACCCTGCCCTGGCATCTGCCGGAGGATCTGGCGCACTTCAAGCGCACCACCTCCGGCCATCCCATCATCATGGGACGCAAAACCTTCGATTCGATAGGCCGCCCCTTGCCCAACCGGCGCAATATCGTCATCACGCGCAACCCGGACTGGCAACATGCCGGCGTGGAAGCGGTGAGTTCGATCGCCGAAGCCAAGGCACTGGTCGGCGAGCAGCAGGCCTTCATAATAGGCGGCGGACAGATTTTTGCCGATACGCTGGAGGCAACCGACCGCCTGATCGTGACCAGGATAGACAAAGCCTTCGACTGCGACGCATTCTTCCCCGCCATCGATCCGGCAAAATGGCAGGAAAC
>NZ_JAUSME010000147.1 GCF_030645555.1 Herminiimonas sp. | reverse complement strand
ATTTCCTGGATGATAAATCGAGCGCAGCTGCAGACACAGCGCCAGTGAGTCCGGCTGTCAAGCAGGAGGCAGCTGCGCCGGCAGCATACGCAGCACCAGAAATCGTGATCCCGGATGATTTGGGTATGGATTTCCCGTCGCCAGTTGCGCCAGCAGCCAGCGTGCCTGCAGCTCCTGATCTTTCCAGTATCGCATTTGACCTGAATCTACCTGAAGTGCCGGCACATGACGATGCCTTGCCGGCTCTGGATGGCGTCGATGAAGAAGCCAGCTATACCAGCAGTGCCGAAATGGCGACCAAGCTTGATTTGGCGATTGCCTATCAGGAAATTGGCGACAAGGAAGGCGCACGCGAATTGCTGGAAGAAGTCCTCAAGGGCGGCAATGGCGAGCAATCGGAAAAGGCCAAAAACCTGCTCAGCAAGCTCTCCTGACGTATTAATATGCAGGATCGACGGGCGCAATGCACTGCTTGCGCCCGTTTTCATTTTCAGTTTCGATTTTTTGGTAAATTTTCATCATGAATGGCGAACCAGGCGGGGCAGGCGAACTAAAACGCATCGTGCTCGGCGTGCAGTATGACGGCACACCGTGGCAGGGCTGGCAGACACAACTCAACGGCTTGACCGTGCAGGACAAGCTGGAATTCGCACTGTACAAATTCACCCAGCAAACCATTACAACCGCTTGTGCCGGACGCACCGACGCGGGCGTGCATGCGCTCGAGCAGGTCGTGCATTTCGATACGACGCTGGCGCGCGACATGTCGTCCTGGGTGCGTGGCGTCAATACCTTCTTGCCGCCATCGATAGCGGTGCGCTGGGCCACCGAGGTGGCGCATGATCCGGACGATAATTTCCATGCCCGTTTCAGCGCCCGCTCACGCACCTATCAATACGTGCTGTACAACAATCAGGTACGCTCGCCTTTGCTGGAAGGCAAGGCGGGCTGGGTCTTCCGTGCACTGGATATCGCTAAAATGCAGGAAGCGGCGCAGCACTTGCTGGGGCAGCATGATTTTTCCACTTTCCGTTCCGTGCAGTGCCAGGCCAAATCACCAGTCAAGACGATGTATGCGATCAAGATAGAGCGGCGCGGTGATTTGATCATGTTTACGGTCCATGCGAATGCGTTTTTGCATCACATGGTGCGCAATATCATCGGTTCGCTGATTTTTGTCGGGAATGGCTCGCAGCCAGCCTCATGGTTGAAGCAATTGCTGGAAGGACAGGACAGGAAATTCGCCGCGCCGACTTTCATGGCCGACGGTTTGTACCTGGCCAAAATAGATTACGATCCCAAATGGAAATTGCCGCAAACGGTCATGCAAAACTTTCTATGGTCTTGATCGGACTCGAGCATAAATACCGTTTTTGACACGCTTTTTGAAATAGACAACGATGCACATGATATTCGACAGGGTGGCACAGCAATGACACAGCGTACCCGCATCAAGATTTGCGGCCTGACCCGGCACGAAGATGTGCAGGCAGCGGTTGCGGCGGGCGCCGATGCGCTCGGTTTCGTGTTTTATTCCAGGAGTCCGCGTTATATCCAGCCTGAGGCAGCCGCAAGATTGATGGCAAAGATTCCACCTTTCGTCAGCACGGTAGGTTTGTTTGTGAATGCGAGTGTGGCAGAGGTGCAGGAAGTGGTGGCGCAAACATCAATTTCCCTTTTGCAATTTCATGGCGATGAAACACCAGCCCTGTGCGCGGCCATCGCCAGTGCGGTGAATCGGCCCTACATCCGGGCAATACGCGTAAAACCCGATACGGATCCAGCCGATTTGCTAGAATACGAATCTGATTATCGCGCCGCCAGCACTTTATTTACCGGCTTGTTGCTGGATACCTATGTAGATAGCTACGGCGGCAGTGGAAAGGTCTTCGATTGGTCTCTCATTCCCGAAAACATCGCGCCTCGGGTCGTTTTAAGTGGTGGCTTGAGCGCACAAAACGCGACTGACGCGGTGCAACGCGTACGCCCGTACGCGGTTGACGTCAGTAGTGGCGTCGAACATGACAAGGGCATCAAGGACGCGGCGAAAATTCGCGCCTTCATCGCCGCAGTGCGCGTGGCAGACGCCGCGCTCCAGACCCAATAGCAGAGAGAAGATCATGAAAGAATTGAACGTACTCGGTAACTATGCCGAGCGACTAGCGATAGTGGAAACCGCCTTGCATCAATCCGCACATTACAATTTCCCGGACGCCAAAGGCCATTTCGGCCAATACGGCGGCAGCTTTGTGTCCGAAACGCTGAGCCATGCGCTGGCTGAATTGAGGGAAGCGTATGCACATTACAGCAAGGATCCGGCATTTCTCGCTGAATTCCATTACGACCTGAAGCATTTCGTCGGCCGTCCCAGCCCGATTTATCACGCCAAACGCTGGTCTGAAAAAATGGGCGGCGCGCAGATTTACTTCAAGCGTGAAGACTTGAATCACACTGGCGCGCACAAGATCAATAACGTGATCGGCCAGGCTTTGCTGGCCAGACGCATGGGCAAGCCGCGCATCATCGCCGAAACCGGCGCCGGCCAGCATGGCGTCGCGACTGCAACGATCTGCGCCCGTTTCGGTCTCGAGTGCGTCGTCTACATGGGCAGCGAAGACGTCAAGCGCCAGGCGCAAAACGTGTACCGGATGAAATTGCTGGGCGCAACCGTCGTCCCTGTCGAATCCGGTTCGAAGACCCTGAAAGATGCGCTCAATGAAGCGATGCGCGACTGGGTCACGAATGTGGAAAACACGTTTTACATCATAGGCACCGTTGCCGGTCCGCACCCTTATCCGATGATGGTGCGCGATTTCCAGTCTGTGATCGGCACCGAATGCCTGACGCAAATGCCGGAAATGACGAGTCGCCAACCTGATTATGTCCTCGCTTGCATAGGCGGAGGTTCCAATGCGATGGGGATTTTTTATCCTTATATCGAACATGAAAGCGTGCAGTTGATCGGTGTCGAGGCTGCGGGCGAGGGGCTGGAAACCGGCAAGCATTCAGCGTCGCTGACGGCAGGTTCACCTGGCGTCTTGCACGGCAACCGGACGTATCTGTTGCAGGATGCGAATGGCCAGATCATAGAGACGCATTCGGTATCGGCCGGCCTCGATTATCCGGGCGTCGGACCGGAACATGCATGGTTGAAGGATTCCGGTCGTGCGCAGTATGTGTCGGTGACCGATGATCAAGCGCTGCAGGCCTTCCATGATTGCTGCCATATCGAAGGCATCATACCCGCGCTGGAATCCAGCCATGCCTTGAGCTACGCCGCCACCCTGGCTGCGACGCTGCCGAAAGACAAGACCGTGCTGGTCAATCTTTCCGGTCGCGGCGACAAGGATATGCATACGGTGGCGCAGCGCATGGGTTTGAAGTTTGATTAAGGCTGTCCCGGCCACGCATGCACTTCAAAAGTTGTTCGTAAAACCTTTATAAGCCTTTCATGTCCAGAATCCAATCTACCCTGGCCGCATTGGCGGCCAACAATAAAAAGGGCTTGATCCCTTTCATCACGGCGGGTGATCCGTCGCCAGATTTGACGGTACCGCTGATGCATGCGCTGGTAGCAGGCGGCGCCGACATACTCGAGTTGGGGGTGCCGTTTTCCGATCCTATGGCTGAGGGCCCGGTGATCCAGCGTGCCTGCGAACGGGCGCTCAAGTTCAACGTCGGCATGCATGATGTGCTGGGCTTTGTCAGCGAATTCCGCAAAACCAACAGCACGACTCCGGTCGTCTTGATGGGTTATGCAAATCCTATCGAGCGCATGGGGCAAACTGCCTTCATCCTGGCGGCGAAAGCAGCGGGCGTGGATGGCACCATCGTCGTCGATTACCCGCCGGAAGAGTGCGAAGAGTTCGCTGCGACGCTGAAGGCCAACGATATGGATCCTATCTTCCTGCTGGCGCCGACCTCGACTGAGGAACGGATCCAGCAAGTGGCCAAATTCGGCAGCGGCTTCAGCTATTACGTTTCGCTCAAGGGCGTCACAGGTGCAGCTAACATCGATATCGAAGACGTGTCGCAACGCATAGCCGCGATACGCAAATATGTGAAATTGCCGATAGGTGTAGGCTTCGGCATCCGCGATGCGGCAACTGCGAAGGCAGTGGCGGCAGTATCGGACGCCGTCGTGATCGGCAGCCGTATCATCCAGGAACTGGAAAATACGCCGCGCGAGCAAGCGGTAGAAGCTGTACGCAGCTTCGTTGCCGGCATACGCAAGGCGCTGGACGAATAAGCTGTCTATGTCTTTATAGACAAGTAAAATACCGACTCTCAGGTAAAAAACACGCAATTGTGGCGAATTTCCGTGCAAACGGTACAATTCGGCTAGTTAAAATGAAAGAGGTCACGATGAGCTGGCTAGACAAATTACTTCCTCCACGCATACAGCACTCCGATACTGCACAACGCAAATCGGTGCCTGAAGGCTTGTGGGTCAAATGCCCATCCTGCGAAGCTGTGCTGTATCGCACGGATCTGGAATCGAATATCCATGTTTGCCCTAAATGCGATCATCACATGCGCATCCGTGCGCGCGACCGCCTGGATGCCTTGCTCGATGCCGGCGGACGCTACGACATAGGCCAGGAAGTGTTGCCGGTCGATACGCTCAAGTTCAAGGACAGCAAGAAATATCCGGATCGCCTGAAATCGGCGCTGGAAGCAACTGGCGAAACCGATGCATTGATCGTCATGGGCGGCTCCATCATGAGC
>NZ_JAUSME010000141.1 GCF_030645555.1 Herminiimonas sp. | reverse complement strand
TGGTTCTTGATCGCGTAATGGGTCAATTCGGCATTGTGGCGAAGTTTCATTTTTTGCAACAAACGTGACCTGTACATGCTGATGGTCTTGACTGACAAAACCAGTTCGGCCGCGATATCGCTGACGGTTTTGCCGGATGCGATCATCGTCAGGGTTTGATATTCGCGATCGGACAGCGTTTCATGCAAGGGGACTTCATGATTGTCGTTGATCTGGTTGGCGAGTTCCTGCGCCAGCGCCGCGCTGATGTATTTTCGGCCGCTGGCGACCTGGCGTATCGCATTCACCAGTTCGGCGGGCGCGCTTTGCTTGTTCAAATAGCCGGAAGCCCCTGCCTTGAGCGAGCGGATCGCATATTGATCTTCCCGATGCATGGACAGCATCAGTACGGCAATCTGGGGGGATTCCTTTTTCACCTGCTTGAGTACCTCTATACCGCTGCGGTCGGGCATGGAAATATCCAGCAGCAGCACATCGCAGATGTCTTCACGCGATAGCTTGATGGCTTCATTGCCGTTTTCGGCGTGGCCGGCCACGACTATATCCTTGGTATCCGCCAAAATCTGTTTCAAGCCTTCGCGCACAATGGCGTGATCATCGGCAATCAAGACTTTTATTACTTTTTTTGTTGTCATTATTCTGCTTTATAGAATCTGCGTAGCGCCAGGCTAATAGTATTAGTGCTGAGTTGTTGCGGGCAGCGGTACGTTAATTGCAACGATTGTCCCACCTTTTGGGGCGGTACTGACAGACAGGCTGCCTCCCATCGCGATCGAGCGCTCCACCATGCCGCGTATGCCAAACGATTTCGATTTTGTACGGTCGATAGCCTTGATGCCCAGGCCATTGTCGACAATCTCCAGCCTGACATATTGCTGCGTATGGACCAGATGCACGTTGACGAGGCTGGCTTTTGCATGTTTGGCGATATTGGTCAGCGCTTCCTGGAAAATGCGGAATAGCGCAGTGGCTTGATCCATATCCAGTTCGATATCCGTCTTGTTTGACGAAAAGATGCAGGGTATCCCAACCTGTTTTTCAAATTCCTTGGCTTGCCAGTCGATGGCCGCAACCAGGCCGAAGTCCAGTATGCCGGGCCGCAAATTGCCGGCGATCCTGTGCACGGTTTCTATGGTGCGATCGACCAGCGATTCGACATACGCGGCTTTTTCAGCCAGCTCGGCATTCTTGCCCGGCAAGCGTCGCGTCAGCAGGGCCAGCGCCATCTTGATCGCAGTCAGATTGCCGCCCAGATCATCATGGATTTCGCGCGCGATATGCGTGCGCTCCTTTTCCTTGACGGTATCGATATGGGCCGACAATTCCGCCAGTTGCGCCCGCGAACGGATGATTTCTTCCTGTTCCAGTTTGCTGGACGTGATATTGGTCATGATGCCTTCCCACTGCACGCAATCTTCATCCAGCGTGCGCGGTGTGGCGCGCAGATTGATCCACTTCACGTCTTTCCAGCGCTCGATCCAGATGCGGCCTTCCCAGTTCCAGTTGCTCATCTGTGTATTGGAAACCCTCATTGCATCCAGATAGGATGGCCTATCCTCCGGCAGGATCAGTTCAACAAAGAGTGCCGGATCGTCGCGCAAGGCTTCGCTCGAGATGCCCAGCAGCGCTTCGCACCCGTCGCTGAGATAAGGAAACGAGAATTGCCCATCGCTGCGCAACAGGAACTGGTAAACCAGGCCCGGTGTATTCGATACCATTGCGCTGAGTCGCGACTCGCTGGCACGCAGCGCCTTGTCTGATTTGTCGCGGGAGCTGACGTCATTGCCGATGGCGATGATGGCAGGAGCCGTATCCGATGCCAGATAAAACAGCTGGAATTCAATCGGATAAGTCGAGCCATCCTTGCGTGTATGTACAGTATTGATGGCGGCGGATGCCTGACTGCCGTCGCGCAATCCCTGGAAAAATTGCGTATATGCTTCGTGCGTCATCTGCGTGGCGATGGCAGACGGAGACATCGCGACCAGTTCGGCGATGCTGTATTGCAGATTTTTGGCAGCCGCCGGATTGACGTACTCGAAATGCAGGGTGTCGCAGTTCAATACATAAATTTCGCTGAATGATCCCTGCAGGATGATGGGTAGCCATTCGGCGCGCATCTGGTTGATGATGTTTTTTTCTGGGGTCATGGGATGCAAGGCGCAAATGTGTAAGGCCGATCAGTTATTTGATGCGGCTGCGAACGTCAGTCTTTAAGCAGTCATTTAGTGCGCGCAAAAGTTATCGGCGACTTTAGCATAAGTTTTTTTCGCAAAATCGATTCTGTGCAGATCAAAACATGGATAGTGATGTACGTGCCGCACTGACATTTCACCCCTGTAAATGAAAGTCCTGAATAAAGTCGCAGAATAGGCTTCCAAAATGAATTCCACTCATGCTATAATTTTGTCTTTCGCGGCTGTAGCTCAGCTGGATAGAGTACTTGGCTACGAACCAAGGGGTCGTGGGTTCGATTCCTGCCAGCCGCACCAGCATTGAAGTTGTACTAAAGGGTTAGCGCCACAAGCGCTGACCCTTTTTCATTTTGTGGCGCGATTTTCTGGGTGGGCTGGTTGCCAGTTGCCTGCCTGATCAATCAGGCGAGGCTGAGGTGCCGGCGCTGCGCCTGATTCCTATTTTTCCGCGAGGCAGCGTTGCCGCATCCGGTCGCCCAGTGCCGTGCCGCGTGCGCCACTAAAAGCCTGGTCGACGTAGACAGTGTTGATGGCATCTTTTTTTTCTTGCACGGAAATGCCCTTGAGTCCCCTGATCATCTCGAGCGTGTGGTCTGGCTGGGAGCCCTGGTCGCGCCATGCGGCTATGGTTTGAAACATCGCGCCATAGTTTGCACAATAGGATTGGCGATCCAGTTCCGGCCACGCATGGGAAGTCGTTGAGCTGGCAGCCAGCAGTAACATAATCGTGATTTTCTTCATGCGTTCCTCAGTTGGGCCACGCACTATACAGCCAAGACGCCAGACTTCCTTTTTAAAAGATGTAAGAAAGATGGAAATACAAGCGCCTGTCTTTTGTCGCGCGCCTTAACTGGGGCAGCGGGGCATCCTAGTTGCCGAAAAAGCCGAACAGCCCATCCCGCTCAAAGCGCAAATCCTGTGCATTCTCCATTTTTCTGACGACCCCGTTATGGTCGAAATGCACATGCATCATTGAATTCCACACGCCGGCTTCCTTGTACGGGTAGGTCCATACTTCGAGTTGCTGGCGCGGCAGATAGGAAGTTTCTGCAGGATGGCCGACTGTGCGCAAGACATCTGTCTTGTTGGAAATGCCGGGTTTGATGGTGGCAAATTTCTCTGTTGTCAGAACTTGCTCATATGAAATGAGCCTGCCGTCGCGGTTGAAGCGCGCCATGTCGGTAGTCTGGCCCCAGGGATGGTGCGCATATTCGAGCAGATGCTCGTTGCCGTCAGCAATGCGTGCAGTGGGGCGGCCCAGCCTGGCAAGGACTTCTGCTTCAGTTGATCCCATGGGAAGAGGCGCCGGCATCAGCACTGTGCAGGCGGTGAGCATGAGCAGCAGGGCGGCCATGATTGCTTTTTGACCATATTTCATATCTTCAACCTTAAAATAAATGCGCTAAGTGTTTGAATCGCCTGATCATTTCCGCTATACTCCGGGGCTGGTCGATTTGACCAGTTCTTTTTAATCGTTGTTCACGGTGTGTGGGGTTCAGACTCTATGCATCGCCTGTGAAAGGTAAGTCTCATGTCTCTCGAAAAATCAAGCAAAGCAGCTATCGTTGCCGATAACGCACGTGGCCAAAATGATACCGGATCACCAGAAGTGCAAGTTGCACTGCTGACGGCTCGTATCAATGACCTCAATGGTCACTTCAAAGCACACTCGAAGGATCACCATTCCCGTCGCGGTCTGATCATGATGGTCAACCGTCGCAAGAGCCTGCTGTCTTACCTGAAAAGCAAAGACGCAACTCGTTATCGTGATCTGATTGTAAAGCTCGGTCTGCGCAAGTAATTCGTTGCGCTATTTTATCCGGCTTTCATAGTAAAAATGCCTGCGTCAGTTCTCTGATGCGGGCATTTTGTCTTTTGGCAGTTTGTAGTCGTTTGTATCGTTTGTAATTGTGTAGGCAAGTAATAAAGCAAACCGTCATCTTGGCGGGATGTTTGTGGTGAGGTGAACGACAGCGCCTGAAAATCTGTCGGTAAAATTAGAAAGGAACACCGTGTTTAATAAAGTCACTAAAACTTTCCAGTATGGTCAACATACGGTCACGCTTGAAACCGGCGAAATCGCCCGTCAAGCTTCCGGTGCCGTACTTGTCTCGATCGAAGATACGGTCGTACTCGCAACGGTTGTTGCTCGCAAAGATGCAAAACCAGGTCAGGATTTCTTCCCGTTGACCGTGGATTATGTAGAAAAAACCTATGCTGCCGGTCGTATCCCGGGTGGTTTCTTCAAGCGCGAGGGACGTCCCTCCGAGAAGGAAACCCTGACATCGCGCCTGATCGATCGTCCGATCCGCCCGCTGTTCCCCGAGGGTTACATGAACGAAGTGCAGGTCATCGTGCACGTTCTCTCCGTGAATCCGGAAATCGATCCTGACATCGCGGCAATGATCGGAACGTCGGCCGCCTTGTGCGTCGCCGGTCTTCCTTTCAACGGCCCGATCGGTGCGGCGCGCGTCGGCTATGTCGACGGCCAGTACCTGCTGAACCCTACCGTTGCCCAACTGGCCACGTCGCAGCTCAACCTGGTCGTCGCCGGTACCGAACAAGCCGTGTTGATGGTGGAATCGGAAGCCAGCGAGCTGTCGGAAGAGGTCATGCTGGGTGCCGTAGTCTACGGCCACGAGCAAATGAAAGCCGTGATCGACGCGATCCATGAACTGGTGCGAGACGGTGGCAAGCCGGAAGTCCAGTGGGCGCCGCCAGCCCGCAACGAAGCCCTGATTTCGGCTGTCACGCAACTGGCTGAAGCCAAGCTGCGCGATGCTTATCAGGTCAAGGACAAGCAGGCACGCACCGCGCGCCTGAAAGAAGTCTCGGCTGCTGTCAGCGCCGGGCTTGCAGAGCAAGCTGCCGCCAGCGGCACGCCCGCTGCCGACAGCACTGCAGTCGGCAATATCATGTTCGACCTGGAAGCAAAGATCGTCCGTTCGCAGATCCTCGAAGGCGAGCCGCGCATCGACGGTCGCGACACCCGCACCGTGCGCCCGATC
>NZ_JAUSME010000138.1 GCF_030645555.1 Herminiimonas sp. | reverse complement strand
GCGAGCGCCTGATCAGGCATGGCGCCACGATACTGTCCGATGCCGAATTGCTGGCCGTATTCCTGCGCGTGGGCGTGACTGGCAAAAGCGCCGTCGACCTGGGGCGCGACATGGTCGCGCATTTTGGCTCGCTCAATGGCTTGTTCTCGGCCACGCTGGATGATTTTTCCAAGCTCAATGGCCTCGGCCCGGCAAAATATGCGCAGCTGCAGGCAGTGCTGGAACTGGCGCGGCGCTCGCTTTCCGAAGAACTGCAGGCCGGCATAGCGCTCAGCTCGCCACAGGCAGTGAAGCAGTATCTGCAATTGCTGCTGGGCGGCAAAGCCTATGAGTCGTTCGCCATCCTGTTCCTCGATGTCAGGAACAGGTTGATCGCTTGCGAAGAACTGTTCCGCGGCACCCTGACGCATACCTCGGTCTATCCCAGGGAGGTCGTCAAGGCGGCGCTGGCGCGCAACGCCGCCAGCATCATCCTCGCGCATAATCACCCCTCCGGCACGCCCGAGCCCAGCACTGCCGACCACACGCTTACCCAGGCGCTGAAACAGGCGCTGGCGCTGATAGACGTGCGCGTGCTCGATCATTTTGTGGTGGCCGGCCGGCATGTCTATTCATTTGCCGAACACGGCGAACTCTAAAGACCTGCACTTGCTTACCCTGCATGCCGCAGGCACCCGGCCATTCGGCAGCGATGACATGCGCTGCAAGCCGCAGCCACCTTCATTATTGAGAGTGTTACCGGAATGCCCGTAAATTGTTAAATAACCAGAATAAAGAAGACACAATTATTTCACGCAAGTCGTTGAATAATCTGGATTTTTTAGATATACTCACGTTTTTTCCAATTCCGGAAATCTTTAGGAGCACAAATATGGCACGTGTCTGCCAAGTCACTGGGAAGGGGCCGATGGTCGGCAACAATGTTTCCCATGCAAACAACAAAACGAAACGTCGTTTTTTGCCTAACTTGCAAAATCGCCGCATTTTCGTTGAGTCGGAAAATCGCTGGGTTTCCCTGCGCCTGTCCAACGCCGGTCTGCGCGTCATCGACAAAATCGGCATCGATGCCGTGTTAGTCGACATGCGTGCTCGTGGCGAAAAAGTCTAACTAGCAGAATATAAGGAACCATCATGGCGAAATCTGGCCGCGACAAAATCAAGTTGGAATCGACCGCAGGTACGGGTCACTTCTACACGACTACCAAAAACAAGCGTACGACCCCGGAAAAAATGTCGATCATGAAGTTTGATCCAAAAGTCCGTAAGCATGTTGAATACAAAGAAACCAAGATCAAGTAATCGATCAACGCGTTTCAAAAAAAGCCGCTCTATTTCGAGCGGCTTTTTTTTATGCTCCGACAAGAGCGGCGCGTAGTCTTAATGCGCTCACCCATAAAAAAAGCCCGGGTAACCGGGCTTTTTTTGATGCCTGAATCGCTTACGCGTAACTGCGCAGGCGCAACGAAAAATCGCGCAGTGCAGTGATGCCGGACGCTTCAGCGCGTACACACCAATCCTGCAGTTGATGCAGCAACTGGTCGCTGGTGGCGTGTGAACGTTCCCAGAGCGCACCCAGCTCAACCCGCATTTCATGCATGGTCTGCAGCGCCTTGCTGTGCGCGAACAACTCGCTCAGCTGTTCCTTGTGCGGCGCTTCCAGCTTGGCCGGTTCGCGGTGCAACAGTTTTTTGGCTGACGTCAGGAAAGCCGATTCCAGCTTGGCTTTTTCCTGCAGGTGTACCACTTCTGCATGCCAGGTCAGCTTCAGCGATTTTGTATATTTGGCAGTGACATCATAGCGATTCGAAATCACCGATTGCAGCGTGTTGAAATCGAGATGCAGTTTGCCATGTTCGAATTTCGGTGCAGGCGCCACTTTTTTCACTTTCGCCAGGCCGACAGTTTCCAGCATGCGGATATACATCCAGCCGATGTCGAATTCATACCATTTGGACGACAGCTTGGCCGATGTGCCAAACGTGTGGTGATTGTTGTGCAACTCTTCGCCACCGATCAGGATGCCGATAGGGAAAATGTTGGTCGCTGCATCATTGCATTCGTAGTTGCGATAGCCCCAGTAGTGACCTATGCCGTTGATGATGCCGGCAGCGGTAATCGGGATCCATGCCATTTGCAGCGCCCAGACTGAGACACCGATCACGCCAAACAGCAGCACATTGATGATCAGCATCAGCACGATGCCAGTCGCGCTACGGCCGGTATAGAGATTGCGTTCAAGCCAGTCGTCCGGCGTACCGTAACCGTACTTCTCTATCGTTTCCATGTTTTTGGCTTCGGCACGATACAACTCCGAGCCTTCAAAAAACACTTTCTTGATGCCGCGTGTGACCGGGCTGTGCGGATCTTCTTCAGTTTCACATTTGGCGTGATGCTTGCGATGGATGGCAACCCATTCCTTGGTAACCATGCCGGAAGTCATCCACAACCAGAAGCGGAAAAAATGGCTGGGAATCGGATGCAGGTCCAGACCGCGGTGCGTTGCGCAACGATGCAGGTAAATAGTCACTGCAGCTATCGTGATATGCGTGACAGCGAGTGCGTAAAAAAACACTGTCCAGCCGCTCGCGCGGGTCAGGCCATTGGACAGAAAATCCAGTACTACATCTAACATTATTGTGGCTCCATTGTGAATGCCATGAAAACAAGGTAATACCTATATGGTGTCCGACGGCATAAAAACGAGAGGGACACTAAAAATTTCGAGGAGAATTGTACCCTTTTTAAGGGGCTGAATCAGGCCCGGGACGGCCTGCAGGTGAATTTAAATGTTCTTTTACCGCGCGATATTGTTCATCAATTAATCTTATTTCACGCTGCGGGAACGGCACATTGATTTCGTGCGTTTGAAACGAGCGCCAGATTGCACGATTGACATCGGAAAGCACGCCGCCACGGCCTTCCGGATCGTTGACCCAGAAACCCAGTTGCAGATCAATGCCATCGGCACCGAATGCCAGCAGCGCAGCACCCGGTCCGCGATCCGGTCCGACCCGCACGCGTTCCACACTCAGCGCCGCTTCTTCCAGCAAGCGTAGTGCAAGATCGATATCGGTCCGGTAATCCACCGTGATGCGCGTCGTCAATTGCATGACGCTATCGGTCAATGAAAAATTCTGCACCGGGCTGGAGACGAACATTTCATTCGGCACCACCATGTCGGTACCATCGCCGCCGCGCAGCACCGTGTAACGCGTATTGATTTGCGACACGCGTCCGGTAAATTTATCGACGACCACCGTGTCGCCGATCGCGAGACTGCGTTCCAGCAGGATCACGAAACCCGAGACATAACTGCTGGCGATTTTTTGCAAACCCAGGCCGAGGCCGACACCCAGTGCACCGCCAAAGACCGACAGCACCGTCAAGTCGATGCCGACCATCGAGAGGCTGGCCAGCAAGGCAATCAGGATCAGCACTGCACGACCCATGCGCGACAATACAGCGCGCATCGAGGTATGCATGGTTTCTAGCCGCATCAAGCGCTCTTCCAGCATTGCCGACACCCACAGTGCCAGAATCAGCGTGACGCCGACCGACAGCACCGCCTGCAGCACCGTCATGATCGAGACTTGATGCCGGCCGAGAGGGACCACCGTATTTTCAAGAAACGCGATGATGTCCGGCAGCAGGCCGGTGATATGCATGGCCACCACGACCCAGACCAGCAGGGCAAAGCTTTTTTCAAACAGCAGGGCAAAGCTGCCTACCCTGCCGCTGCGCGCAAAGACGCGCCGCATCACATAGAAAGTCAGACGTATCAGCGCGAACGAGCCGACCAGCGGCATCGCAATGCGCAGCAGATCGACACCTTCCCAGCGCGCCACTATCGGTTTTGCCAGCGCAATCAACAGCAGGGTCAGCAAGGGCCACAAGACGCGTGTAAAGCTCTCCACACCCAAACGGCGCATCGCGTTTTCCTGCACTTCATGCGCGGCAATCACGCTGCGTGCGGCGCGTGCCAGCCCCCAGCCCAGTGCAATGCAGATAAGCAGGGCGGTGATTTGCCAGCGCAGACCGGGAAGACCCAGATCTGCCGACAAATCAGCCCAAATCGTCGACAGCAGGTTCTGCTTCATTTTGTACGCCCTGATTTTGCGTGATGGTTTTGCGTTCCAATACCGCCGCGAAAAAACCATCGGTGTGATGCTTGGACGGCGACAGTTTCAGATACTTGTCCATGTCGAGCGCGATCTTTTGCTCGGCCAGCACTGCACTCATCGGAACCAGAACGAAATCTTCCCGCCCGGCGAGGAACTGCTCGACGATCGCTTCGTTTTCTTCATCCAGTATGCTGCAGGTTGCATAGACCAGACGGCCACCGGCTTTTACCAGGCGCGCTGCGCCCGTCAGTATCGAAGCCTGTTTTTCATTCAATTCCACCAGCGATTGCGGCGTCTGGCGCCACTTCACATCGGGATTACGGCGCAGGGTGCCCAGGCCGCTGCACGGTGAGTCAACCAGCACGCGATCTATCTTGCCCGCCAGGCGCTTCACCTTGGAATCGTTTTCATGCGCGATCTGTACCGGATGCACATTCGACAGGCCGCTGCGGGCCAGACGCGGCTTGAGCTTGGCCAGGCGTTTTTCGGAAATATCGAAGGCGTACAGGCGACCCGTGTTGCGCATCGTCGCGCCCAGCGCCAGAGTCTTGCCGCCTGCACCGGCGCAGAAATCGACCACCATTTCACCGCGCTTGGCGCCGACAATTTGCGACAGCAGTTGACTGCCTTCGTCCTGCACCTCGATCGCACCGCTCTTGAACAAGGGCAGATTTTGCAGTGCGGGTTTTTTGATGATGCGTATGCCCAGCGGCGCAAACGGAGTCGGCTCGCACAGGATAGGCGCTTGCGCCAGTTCCTTCATCACATCTTCACGCGTGGCCTTGATTGCGTTGACGCGCAGATCCAGCGGCGCCGGTTGATTCATCGCATACGCCAGCTCCAGTGTCGCTTCCTCGCCATCGCGTGCGACCAGCTTGTCGAACAGCCATTGCGGCAAGTTGGAACGCAACAAGGCAGGCAGCAAGGTACGGTCGATTTGCATCACATGATTGAGCCATGCGGTTTCTTCCTCGGTCAAACCGCCCAGCGCATCCACTCCTACTGCATCGGCCAGGCCGAGCAGGGTCATGCGGCGCATCGTCGGACCGTTGCCGGATTCAGCGAAGCTGGTGTAGACAGATTTGTTGCGCAGCAAGCCGTACACGGCTTCCGCCACCACGCCGCGCTCGCGCGAGCCCAATCGGGTGTGATCGCGGAAATAGCGCGACAGTGTGCTGTCGGCCGGACCGGTAAAGCGCAAAATCTCGCGCAATACTTCTTCGGTGTTGTTAATGATCGCGGGAGGCAATCTCATGTCAGTTCCTTCATAAAATGTGCGTGCTGCTAATGCTGTTGATTGTTCATTACTGAGCCGGCGCTTGCAGCGACGGCTCGACTTGGTCTGGTATCAGGTGCACCGCGCCATCGACCAGCGACAAGCGCCCTTCGACGAAAGCACGCACCGCACGCGGATAAATGACATGCTCTTGTTCCAGCACGCGGGCTGCCAATGTCGCTTCGCTATCGTCCGCCAGCACAGGCACCACAGCCTGCACCACGACAGGACCATGATCTAGGTCGGCAGTGACGAAATGCACAGTCGCGCCATGGACTTTGACGCCGGCCGCCAGCGCCTGGCGATGCGTTGCCAAACCGGTAAAACTGGGCAGCAGCGATGGGTGGATATTGAGCATGCGGCCGGCGTAATGCGCGACGAACGGCGTGGTCAATACGCGCATGAATCCGGCCAAAACGACGACATCCGGGGAAAACGCATCTATCCGCTCTTGCAGCGCGGCGTCGAAGGCTTCCCGGGTCGGATAATCCTTGTGCGGGACGACTATCGCCGATATGCCCTGCGCGGCGGCATAATCCAGGCCGCTGGCGTCAGCCCGGTTGCTGATGACAGCAACAATTTGCGCCGGCCATTTTTCATTTTTCGCGGCCCGGATGATGGCTTCCATGTTGCTGCCACGTCCGGAAATCAAAATGACGATTCTTCTCATGGCGCGCATTGTACCGTACCGCGGCGCTTACGGATTCGGGCACAGCGCTGCAAGCACTGACAACATCGTCAGCATGCGCAGTTTACAGTCGGGATAGTTCGGGATACTGGGGGATGGAGCAGCCGCCACGCCAGCGCGGCGGCATCAATTGCAGATTACTGGAAGGAGTAAAACACCCGGAATGCGATTTTCTTGTCGGCCCAGAAGTCGGCTGCGTCACGGAACACATCGAGCAGTGTTTCACGCGCTTCCTTGTCGAACTTTGGTGTATTCGGCAACTGTTCGAGCACAACCAGGAAGCCCGGCTGCGGTCCCGCTTTATGCGCCAGACTGGTCAGGCAATCAGACAGTGCATCGAAATTCTTGCCGAAATGCCGGGGGAAATGGAAGGCTTCCGCGATGATGGCGAGGACTTGCTGTTTGGTCGTCGCATGCGCGCAATGCGCGTACAGGAAATGCTGCCCAAGCTGTGCGGCCTCGGCTTGCAGATCGGCCACGCGGAAAGCGCGTATCGATTGCACTACATTTGGCGGCACGGTTTTAAACAAACTCATTTATCCTCATCTCCAGCAATTTATTATCAGCGTCGAAACAAACTCTTCACTCGATGACCCGCTTGAAGCTTCTATAGTGATCAGCGGTGTAATAATATTCGCGCGGCCTGGCTTGCTCCCCGCCAGCGATAATCCGCCTTGCACCCCGATTGCGGGCACGTGGCGTTTTAACAGTGAATTCGCGATAATACCCGCGCTTTTGCTGCGGCAAAACCCTTTCGTAATTTCCAAACACGGCGCCATCTTTCTCATATGGAAAGGGACCGCCCTGCCGGATCAACGCGATGGTTTGCTGCGCTTCTGGCGGTAAATCCCGGGCTGGTATCGTTCCGAGTACGCCAGTGTCAAAAGCAAAAGCATTGTAAGAAAGTAATAATGTAGCGAAAAACAGGAAAAACCGTGTGATTAATTTAACTTTCACCGCAATTCCTTGATAAATAGCAATAAATGTAGACTGTTTGCCTACCCTAGAATGCCCCAGAGTAACGTGTTGTCCGGCACGAATCAACCCGTATTCTTGCGCCGCAACTAGGCGCCCCGCACCCTCTCCAGCACGGTGTGTTCTACGCTGGCCAGTTCCTGCGACGCAAAAAATTTAAGGATTTCATTTTTATGCGCCAGGGCATCCTTGCGCCCCAGACTGATCAATTCGCAGGTGTAGCTTTTTTCAAACAAAAGGTAGGAAGCCAGCGCCGCGCCGCGCACTTCAGTCGCCCCTATGCCTGCCAGCAACATGCGCACCGGACGTGGCAGGCTGCCGATATGGCGGCTCGCGATCGTATCCAGCCTCTCGGATGGCGCTATCGTCAGCATTTCGATGGACCGCAAAGGCGTCTTCATCTTTTGCTCATCCGTCATGAAAGACAGGGTGTGGTTGATGCGATTCAAGCGCTCTATATCGCCGGCCAGACTGTCGAGGAAGATGCTGGACATCGCATGACCGGCGATTTGCGCCAGACTGGGATATTGCGCATTGAGCAGGGGATCACGCGCCGGCTCCAGCAAACGCCCCGACCCTATCACCAGCACTTTATCCGCACCCAGATGTATCGCCGGTGAAATCGGCGTCATCTGGCGCATGGAACCATCGCCGCAATACTCGCGCCGGCCCTCGCAAAATATCGGCGTCGCCGGGAACACGAGTGGAATCGCCGATGATGCCAGCAAATGCTCAACACCGATCTGGCTGCGAACCGCCAGCCGCTGCGTCCGTATCCACGGCTCGACTATGGCTTCGCTTTGATAAAACGTAATGTGGCGGCCTGCCGTATAAGAAGAAGCCGTCACCGCCAGTGCATGCAACTTACCATCCATCAAGGCCGCATCCAGTCGCGGCAGGTTCAGCATGCTGTTCAAGAGGCTGGCCAGCGGCGAATTGTCGAGCAGTGAGTTGGGTGGATTCGCTCTCCATTGGCGCATCAACCAGCCGAAGGACAGCAGCGACAGCCATTTCGCACCGGAACGCAAGACACCCAGCGAGTCGGAGCGATAAACCTGCTCAGCGGTGAAGTTTTCCCACACGTTGACTACCTTGCCCAATCCGCTGCAGAAATCGTCGGCATGACAGGCCAGCGCAGTCGCATTGATCGCGCCGGCTGAAGTGCCGCAAATGATGTCGTAGGGATTGCGCTCGGAGGCCCAGCCTGCCTCGCACAGTATCGTTGACACGGATTCCAGCACGCCAACCTGATATGCCGCCCTTGCTCCGCCCCCCGTCAGCACCAGGCCGATTTTCTTTTGTTTTTGCATGCGATCAATTATTAGGGGCTTTGATGTTTCGGGCAAGCCTGAGCGCGCAAATGCAAGCTGTTAGCGGGATTCTGTTGCATCCATCCCCTCTGGCGAGGCACAGGCAAGCGCAGAGGCTGCAGCAGCCATCCCGCTACAACAATAAAAAAGGCAGCCGCAGCTGCCTTTTTTATTTGACGCTGGCCGGCACTAGGGCTTGGCTGGCACCGGTATCACGACCTCGGTCACGGGCACGACTATCGTGGTCGCAGGCGCCACGATAGTCACCTGCGCTGCACCGCCATGACCTGTTGCGACTTGCAGGCCGGTGGCAGGCAGCAGCGGCACCATCAGCAGAGCCACGATGTTGATGATCTTGATCAAGGGGTTGACGGCGGGACCGGCCGTATCCTTGTATGGATCACCGACCGTATCGCCGGTCACAGCAGCCTTGTGCGCTTCGGAGCCCTTGCCGCCGTGATGGCCATCTTCTATGTATTTTTTCGCATTGTCCCAGGCGCCGCCGCCGGTCGTCATCGAAATCGCCACGAAGATACCGGTCACGATCGCCCCCATCAGCAAGCCGCCCAGCGCTGCAGGTCCAAGCACCATGCCGACCAGTATCGGTATCACCACCGGCAGCAGGGACGGAATGATCATTTCCTTGATCGCGGCGGTAGTCAGCATGTCGACCGCCTTGTCGTACTCAGGC
>NZ_JAUSME010000134.1 GCF_030645555.1 Herminiimonas sp. | reverse complement strand
CCTTCCGTGATTTCATCACACGTTATCGCTGGCAAGCCGTGCTGATACTGGCGCTGATCCCGATCTATCGGATCAGTGATGTGGTAATGGGCATCAAGGCCAATCCGTATTACGTCGACATGTGTTACAGCAAGGATGAAGTGTCGGCGGTGACCAAGGTATTCGGCGTCGTGATGACTTTGCTGGGTGCATTCATAGGAGGGGCGTTATCGATGCGCTTCGGCATGATGCGCATCCTCGCGCTGGGCGCGATACTGAGTTCCGCCAGCAACCTGCTGTTTGCCTGGCTGGCGAGCCACGGCCACGATGTGACGATGCTGGTACTGGTGATTTCTGCCGACAACCTGGCCAGCGGCATTGCCAGTGCCGCCTTCATCGCCTACCTGTCCAGCCTGACCAATATTACTTATTCGGCCACGCAATATGCGCTGTTGAGTTCGATGATGTTGCTGCTGCCGAAATTTTTGGCGGGATATTCCGGCACCTATGTCGATGCTTATGGCTACGCCAGTTTCTTCACCGCCACGGCCCTGCTCGGTGTACCGGTGATCGTATTGCTGTGGCTGGCGGCCAGAACCCAGGGCGCGCCGGCGCCGATAGAAAACCCTGCCGATTAAACTGCCGGCAGCTGTTTTTTGCGCAGGCGGAACACGGCCAGACTGCCGCGCCAGTTGGGCAGGAAAGACACTGGATGGCCGTCATGCAAGGCCACGCATTCGACAACTTCGAGCCCGACTTCATTGGCGAATTCTTCAAAATCCTTGATCGTCGCGCAACGCAGATTGGGCGTATCGTACCAGTCATAAGGCAGGCTTTTCGACACCGGCATGCGGCCGCGCAACAATGCCAGCCTGTGCGGCCAGTAAGCGAAGTTCGGGAAGGACACTATCGCATCGCGTCCCACGCGTGCGATATCGCGCAACACGCCTTCGACATTTTTCATCATCTGCAATGCCGACAGACACAGCACGGTATCGAATGCATTATCGGCAAAGATCGCCAGCCCCGCTTCCAGATCGCGCTGGATCACCGACACGCCGCGCTCGATACACAGCGGAATCTTGTCGTCGTCTATCTCTATGCCGTAACCGCTGCATTGCTTGTCCGACTGCAGGTAATCCAGCAACACGCCGTCGCCGCAACCGAGGTCCAGTACCTGCGTATCCTTGCGCACCCAGTGCGCGATGAATGCCAGATCCGGGCGCAAGGCGCTCAATTGTTCAAAGTTCATGCGCGTGCTCCCGCTTTCAGGCTGCCGCCATCAATTTCTTCATGCACCCGTGCAAAATACGAGCGCACTACATTCATGTAGCGCTGATCGTCGAGCAGGAAGGCATCATGTCCATGCGGCGCATCGATTTCTGCATAGGTCACGGTGCGCTTGTTGTTGACCAGCGCCTGCACCATTTCATGGCTGCGTTCCGGCGCAAAACGCCAGTCGGTCGTGAATGACACCAGCAGGAATTGCGCGCGCGTGTTCGACAAGGTCTTGGTCAAGTCGCCGCCGAACTCTTTCGCCGGGTCGAAGTAGTCGAGCGCCTTCGTGATCAGCAGGTAGGTATTGGCGTCAAAGTATTCAGAGAACTTGTCACCCTGATAGCGCAGATACGATTCGATTTCAAAGTCTATGCCGAAGCCGAACTGATACGAACCGGAACGCAGGTCGCGGCCGAATTTCACCGCCATGTCATCGTCCGACAGATACGTGATGTGGCCGAGCATGCGCGCCACGCGCAAGCCATTCTTCGGCACCACGCCATGCGCATAATAGTCGCCGCCGTGGAAATCGGGATCGGTCAGGATCGCCTGCCGCGCCACGTCGTCGAATGCAATATTTTGTGCCGTTAATTTGGAAGTCGATGCAATCACCACGCAGTGACGCAGGCGCTGCGGATACAGGATGCTCCACGCCAGCGCCTGCATGCCGCCGAGCGAGCCGCCCATCACCGCCGCGAATTGCTGTATGCCCAGCGCATCGGCCAGCCGCGCCTGCGACTGTACCCAGTCTTCCACTGTGACCACAGGGAAATTGGCGCCATACGGCTTGCCGGTCGCCGGATTCGCATGCATCGGGCCGGTCGAGCCGAAGCAGGAGCCGAGATTGTTGACGCCGATGACAAAGAACTTGTCGGTATCGAGCGGCTTGCCGGGACCTATCATGTTGTCCCACCAGCCCTTGACGCCGCTTTCATAGCTGCCAGCCACGTGATGCGAAGCATTGAGTGCGTGGCACACCAGCACCGCATTCGAATGGTCGGCATTCAGGGTGCCGTAGGTTTCATACACTAGCGTGTAGTCGGTCAATTCCGCGCCGCTTTGCAAAGGCAAGGGCGTCGAAAAAAACATGGATTGCGGCGCAACGATTCCGAGAGAGGTCATGTTATCTATTCAGGAGAACAGCGCGCGCATGCGGCACTGGTTTTCTCTGCAACTTAAAAAAGCCAAAAAACAAGGCCCAAAAGCAAAGGCCAAAAAACAAAAGCCCGAAAGCGCTACGCTTGTCGGGCTAAATCGGGACTCAATGCTGAGCACGCTTTAGCCGTATTTATTATGCGCCCGCAAGCTGATGTCAAATCGGCGCCATACCGTAAGAATAAACAAGTCGCCCGCCGCAGTCAAACTGCAGACGATCCGGCGCACGCATATAAAAATGGCAATGCGCCGCAAACGCCACGCGCTGCACCGAAAAAGCCGCTGCCGGCTGGCCATTTCCGTCGCCTGCCACCGGCTTGCAGATGCTAAACTTGCTGCTGACCGACTTGAGAACGATCGTCACCGTGACTGCATTGCTCAAGCAATCATCTTCTCCATCCGATGCCTGACCAGCCCACAAATGACAGCCCGACCCGCGAGCGCCCGCGCCCGCAATCGCTGACCGACCTGTTTATTTCCTTCACGCTGCTGGCGTTGCAGGGATTCGGCGGCGTACTGCCCATCGTGCAACGCGAACTGGTCGAGAAAAAACAATGGCTGACGCCAGAAGAGTTTGTCGAAGACTGGGCTGTCGCGCAAATCATGCCGGGCCCGAATGTCGTCAACATGTCCATCATCATAGGCGGACGTTATTTCGGCCTGCCCGGCGCACTGGCCGCACTGGCCGGCATGCTGACCCTGCCTTTGCTGCTGGTACTGCTGCTGGCGATACTGTACGCGCCCTACGCCGCTCAGCCGCAAGTCATCAACGCCTTGCGCGCGATGGGCGCGGTTGCTGCCGGGCTGATACTGGCAACCGGCGTGCGCCTGATCGGCGCCCTGAAACGCAATCCACTCGGGCCGCGCACATGCCTGGCGCTGAGCGCCCTGTGCTTCAGCGCCGTGGCCCTGCTGCGCGTGCCGCTGATCTATCCGCTGTTCGGCCTGGGCGGTATCGCCTGCATACTGGCGTATCGAAAGCTGGCGCGATGAGTGAACCGCTGCAGCTGGCACTGCAATCCTCCGACTGGCTGCAGCTGTTTCTGCACTATCTGTCGCTGTCGCTGTTGTCGCTCGGCGGCGCCCTGGTCACCGCGCCGGAAATGCATCGCTATCTGGTGGTCGAACAGCACTGGCTGAGCGATCCGCAGTTCAGCGCCTCGATTTCGATTGCGCAGGCCGCACCCGGCCCGAACATCCTGTTTGTCGCGCTGATGGGATGGAATATCGGCTTGAATGCCGGCACGATGACAACCGGCCTGTTCGGCATGGCCATCACGATGGCCGGCATACTGATACCGAGCTCGGTATTCACCTACACGGCTACGCGCTGGGTACATCGCAATCGCGAACTGCGGGCCGTGCGCGCCTTCAAGCAGGGGATGGGGCCTATCGTGGTGGGACTGGTGCTGGCAACCGGATGGATACTGGCCAGCGCGCACAGCATGCCCTCACAGGACTGGCCGCTCTGGCTGCTCAGCTTCGCCACCATGGTGCTGGTGGTGAAAACCCGCATCCACATCCTGTGGCTGCTTGCCGCCGGTGCGCTGCTGGGCTGGCTTGGGCTGATCTAGCGACACTGCGTCATTGCGGCGCGCCTTGCAGTCTTAATTGCTCGACTGCCTCGGCGATCGCTTTCGGCTCGAACAGGCGCGCAATCTTGCGCGTGGCCGGCACCAGGACCTGCAGATCGCTGTTGAGGATTTCATTTTTCACGGCCAGCAGTTGCGACGGATGCATGGAGAATTCACGCAAGCCCATCCCCAGCAACAGCCGCGTCATCTGTATGTCGCCTGCCATTTCACCGCACACCGACAATGGCACGCCGGCCTTGGCTGCAATCGCGATCGTGGTCGACAACAAATACAGGACGGCCGGATGCAGCGGATTGTATAAATGCGCAACTTCATGATCAACGCGGTCGATCGCCAGCGTGTACTGGATCAAATCGTTGGTGCCTATCGACAGGAAGTCCAGCCGCTTGATGAACAGCGGCAAGGTCAGTGCTGCGGCAGGGATTTCTATCATCGCTCCCACCGGCATCACTGAATCGAACTTGATCTTTTCTTCGCGCAGCTGTGCCTTGGCCCGCTCCACCATGGCCAGTGTCTGATCGATCTCGAATGCATGCGCGAGCATCGGAATCAGCATCTTGACCGGGCCAAACGCAGAGGCGCGCAAGATCGCGCGCAATTGCGTCATGAACATTTGCGGCTCGGCCAGACAGAAACGGATTGCGCGCAAACCCAGCGCAGGATTGAGCGCCGTTTGCTCGGCAAAATCCATCGGCTTGTCGGCGCCTATATCCAGCGTACGTATCGTGACCGGACGCCCCTTCATCGCGACCACGGCTTGCTTGTAAGATGCGAACTGCTCGTCTTCAGTCGGCAATTTGTGGGGATGGCCGGTGCGTCCCATGAACAGGAATTCGGAACGGAACAGGCCAATGCCATGTGCGCCGGCGTCCAGCGCATGACCGCAATCGTCAGGGAATTCTATGTTCGCCAGCAAAGTGATCGCCGTGCCATCGAGCGTGATGGCCGGCGTCTTCTTCAGCTTGCCGAGCTTCTTGCGCTCGCGCAACTGTCTGGCCTGCTTCTCGCGGTATTGATCGAGTACGACCGAGGTCGGCGCCACCACCACCACGCCGGCATCGCCGTCTATGATCAACCAGTCGCCCTGCAGGATCAGTGTCGATGCGTTGGAGACACCGACCGTGGCCGGGATGTCCAGGCTGCGCGCAACAATGGCGGTATGCGAATTCTGCCCGCCCACATCGGTGATGAAACCGCTGAATGCGCGATCACGGAACTGTAGCATGTCGGCTGGCGATATATCGTGTGCGACGACTATCATGCTGGCGCCGCCTTCCGCGCCATCGACCTTGGGCAGGAAGTTGGCGCTGCCGGTCAGGGCTTTCAGCACGCGCTCGCCGACCTGCTGGATATCCGCCTTGCGTTCGCGTAAATACGTGTCTTCTATCTCTTCAAACTGCGCTGACAATTCTTCAATCTGCGTGACCAGCGCCCACTCGGCGTTGTAATAACGCGAGCGGATGATATCGAGCGGCATTTCCGAAATCATCGGGTCCGACAGGATCAGCGCATGCACGTCGATGAAGGCGCCCAGTTCTGCCGGTGCATCCGGCGGCAGCTCGTTCCAGATGTTCTGCAATTCGGCATGCACGGCAGCAATCGCGCATTGCAGGCGCGACACTTCCGCCTCGACTTGATCGTCGGCGATCAGGTAATGCTGCACATCGAGGGCGGCGGGCGCGAGTATGTGCGCGCGCCCGATTGCGATGCCGCGCGATACAGGTATGCCGTGTAGCGTGAAAGGAGTCATCCGTGTGTCCGTATCAGGAAAAACTGCAGGCAATAGCCAGCCTGTGTGTGAGGGCAAAACGCCCGCCATGCACGCCGGCTTATTCGCCTTCGCCGAATTTATCCTGGATCAGCAATGCGAGCGCATCGAAGCACTCCTGCTCATCCGGGCCATTGGTTTCCAGCGTGACCTTGGCGCCCTTGCCGGCCGCCAGCATCATCACTCCCATGATGGACTTGGCATTGACACGACGCTTGTTACGCGTCATCCAGACTTCGCTTTTGTACTTGGCGGCCAATTGCGTGAGCTTGGCGGAGGCACGTGCATGCAGGCCGAGCTTGTTGATAATTTCAATTTCTTGTTCGATCATTTTTCTTATGGCTATGGTTCAAATTAATTTGGCGCAAGCCGCACGCGATTGTCTACCCTGACTGCACCACCCTGACCGCCGGCGAGCGCCATTTCCACCACGACATCCAGCGTATCGTGCCGATAGGTAATCGCGCGCAACAACATGGGCAAGCTGATGCCGGCTATCACCGCCACATTCTCGACATTGCACAAACCCAGCGTGCAATTCGATGGCGTGCCGCCCATCACATCGGTGATCACCAGCACGCCGGAGCCGTCGTCCAATCCTGCTATCGCATTCTTGGCCAGTTGTTCGACTTCATGCGTATCCTGATCCGCATTGACATCGACCGCTTCCAGTCTTTCCGGGCGCGCACGAAACACATGGGTCGCCGCCGAAATAAAGGCTTGCCCCAAGGGTGCGTGTGTCATCAATAGGATACCGACCATCAGCTTTGTTTAATCCGCTTTTTTAAAAACAACTGCTTTGTTCATATCTGCCGGCAATATCTGCCTACGCATCATACATTCCATGTTTCAGCCTGCTTCTCCAGCGCATCGATGAACATTGCAGCGACATCGAAACCGGTTTGGTGCCTGATTTCCTGGAAGCAGGTGGGGCTGGTTACATTCAATTCCGTCATGTAATCGCCTATCGCATCCAATCCTACCAGCAACAAGCCTCTTTTTAAAAGAATTGGTGCCAGCGCCTCGCCGATTTCACGATCACGTTCCGAGATTGGGCGCGCCACGCCGAGGCCACCGACGGCAAGGTTGCCGCGTATCTCGCTACCCTGCGGAATACGCGCCAGGCACTATGGCACGACCTGGCCGCCTATCAGCAGGATGCGTTTGTCGCCATCGACGATTTCGGGGATATAACGCTGCACCATGATGCTACGGTGACCATTATCGGTCAGCATTTCTATGATGGAGCCCAGGTTCAGCCCATCATCTTTGACGCGGAAGATGCCGGCACCGCCCATGCCGTCGAGCGGCTTGAGGATGATATCGCGATGCTCGTGATGGAAAGCCCGCGCCCGCAGCGCATCGCTGGTGACCAGCGTAGGTGCGATGTATTGTGGAAATTGTGCGATCGCGAGCTTTTCATTGTGGCTGCGTACCGCTTCCGGCTTGTTGAAGATGCGCGCGCCCTGTTTTTCTGCCAGCTCCAGCAGATAGGTCGCGTAAATGTATTCCATGTTGAAAGGCGGATCGGTGCGCTCGAGCACCGCATCGAAGGCAGTCAGCTCTTGCTCGGCCGGCGCGTCGGCACGATACCAACCATCATCGTCATCGTCGCCCGTCATCGTGATGCGCGTCACATTCGCCACCACGCGACCGCCCTCGAAGGCCATATCCTTGTGCTGGAATACATGGATGGTGTGGCCGCGCCGTGCCGCCTCGACCATCATCGCATAGGTCGTATCCTTGTATATCTTGAAGCCATCCAGCGGATCGCATACAAAAGCTATTTTCATCCAGTACATCCTGAAAAATCACCTGGCCCGCGCAAAATTGCGCAGCAAGGTTTGGTTAATGCAACCGCGTTTGCAAGATGCGATAGTGCGTCAGTAGACTTCCGGATTCGGATCGGTTCTTTCCATTTCCAGCGACGCCGCCAGCAATGCCAGGCGCGCCACGACGCCATAGATATAAAAGCGATTCGGCGCGGCGGTACCCGGCTTGGCCTGGTAATCGGGCAGCGCGTGCTGATGCGCAAACGCCAGCGGCACGAAATGCGCGCCCGGCGCATTCAGGTTTTCATCGGTGCCGCGCTCTGCGTGCACGCGATAAAATCCGCCAACGACGTAGCGGTCTATCATGTAGACGACCGGTTCGGCCACCGATTCATTGATATGCTCGAAGGTCGGCACGCCTTCCTGGATGATCACTTCATTGACTTCCAGCCCATCCTTGACGACCGACATCTTGTTGCGCTGCTTGCGGTTCAGGTTCTTGACTTCGCTCGCATCGTGCACGGTCATGATGCCCATGCCATAGGTGCCGGCATCGGCCTTGATGATCACGAACGGCTTTTCCTTGATGCCGTATTCCTTGTATTTCTTGCGTATCTTTGCCAGCAGGGTATCCACATTCGAGGCGAGGCAATCTTCACCGGTCTGCTCATTGAAGTTGACGTCATCGCACTTCATGAAATACGGATTCAGCATCCACGGATCGACATCAATCAGCTTGGCGAATTTCTTGACGACTTCATCATAAGCGGCAAAATGATTGGTCTTGCGCCGCACTGCCCAGCCTGCATGGAGAGGTGGTAACAGATTCTGTTCGTTCAGGTTTTCCAGTATCGAAGGCAAGCCGGCCGACAAATCGTTATTCAGCAGGATCGTGCAAGGATCGAATTTCTTCAAGACGACGCGGCGGCCATTATGCGAACGCTCCAGCGGCTCCAGCGTCAGCGTGGTGCCGTCCGGCTGTTCTATCGGCGTCGGGCCCGT
>NZ_JAUSME010000053.1 GCF_030645555.1 Herminiimonas sp. | reverse complement strand
TTTTTTCTTCGTGGATGCTCAGTTGCCGGGAGTGGCCCGGCAGCCACCTTCTTTCTTTTCTTCGCCAAAGAAAGAAGGCAAAGAAAGGCGACGCAGCAGCCGTTGCCCGCTGCGCGGGTCCCCAAGTCCAGCACGCGTCAGTCGGGGGCACAAACAAACTCGCCTTCGGCTCAGACAGGTTTGCGTCCTTGATCCGCCCGACGCGCACTGGCCTTGGCAACGTCACATGCGGGCAAGTCAAAATCAGCAACAACCCCAACATCCACAGCCTTGATTATTTATTGAGTTTTGAATTGACTCGCGACAATGCTGTTGTCGTTGATCTGGTGGTGAAGTAAGCCCGCTGTGACGCTGCCGTTTGTGCGGAGCAGAAAATGGATAAAGAAGTGAACGTTGTCTGAGCGCAGCGAGTTTCGTTCGCTTCCCATTTTTTGCTTTGCACAAACGGGAAGCCCGAAGGGCCAGCGGCTGTGCGGTCGCCTTCTTTTGCTTACTTTTCTTGGCGAAGCAAGAAAAGTGAGTAGCCGCCGGGCTACCCCCGGCAACTGAGCATCCACGAAGAAAGAACAATATCCATCCCCACAATCCACCCCTTATGCAATTTCCGCATGACAACATGCAAAAACTATCGTTTGAACGCATAAGGATATTTGTTATATTCGCTTCCATTGAGGAAATTGCTCACCTGCACCTCGCTCACTGCAACAGCATGGCGAAACGAGCAAGTGCATGAGCACCAATTTTCCTGCCACGAATTTTCATGAAAACCTGGAGTAACGTATGTTGAAAAAAGCTGTTTTACTGACGGCTGCCGCTGCCACCCTGCTGACAGGCGCCGCGCATGCACAAGACAAACCGATACTGAATGCCTCCTATGACGTGGCGCGCGAAGTCTTTGCCGCCATCAATCCTAAGTTCCAGGCGCAATGGAAGGCACAAACCGGCCAGGACTTGAAGATAGATCAATCCTTTGCCGGCACCTCGCGCCAGGCACAAGACATCATCCAGGGCAAGAAAGTCGATACCGTCACCTTCAATCAAGTAACCGATATCGACATCCTGGCAAAACGCGGACTGGTCAACAAAGACTGGCAAAAAGCGTTTCCCAACAATAGCTCGCCTTACTACAGCACCATCGCCTTCCTGGTGCGCAAGGGCAATCCAAAGAACATCAAGACTTGGGATGATCTGGTGCGCAGCGATGTAAAGGTCGTCTTCCCGAATCCTAAAACCTCGGGCAATGCACGCTATACCTACCTCGGCGCATGGCTGTATGCGAACGAGAAATTCAAGGGCGATGAAGCCAAAAGCAAGGAATTCGTCGGCAAGCTGCTGCGCAATGTCGTGAACTTCCCTACCGGCGGCCGTGGTGCGACAGTCGCCTTTGCGCAAAACAATCAGGGCGATGCCTTGCTGACCTTTGAATCAGAAGTGATCAATATCGCGCGGGGTGACGAGTTCAAGGCAGCCGGCTTTGAAATCGTGGTGCCACCGGTTTCCGTGCTCGCCGAATTCCCGGTCGCGGTGGTTGACAAGGTGGTCGATGAAAAAGGCACCCGCAAGGTTGCCACCGCCTACCTGAATTATGAATATTCGCGTGAAATCCAGTTGCTGCTGACTACCTTCCACTATCGCGTCCATCATCCAGACGTCGCGAAAGTCGTCGCTGACCGCTATGCAAAAGTTCGCCTGATCGACCCGACCAAGGTACTCGGTTCATGGGATGACATCCAGGCGAAACATTTTGCCGGCGGTGCCATCCTCGATCAGTTGCTCGGACAACGTCCCTGATAACCTGCTGACGGAACAGGCCAGCCTTTTCGTCAGCATCGCTTTGTCATTCTGCCGGACGGTGGTTTACAATGCCACCATCCATGCGACCATCCGTAATCTGGATGGTCGTTTGTTTTTGTGGAAGTGCATTTTTCCGTAACGCCCCGCTACCCTGAGTCCCCCTATTGTGAATTTGTCCCTCCGTTTTTTCCGCAGTACGCCGATTTTGCCGGGCTTCTCGATGAGCTTCGGCTTTTCTGTGCTTTATATCAGCCTGGTGATCCTGCTGCCGATTTCTGCCTTGCTGATTTACGTCAGCGGCATGACGTGGGAACAATACTGGTTTGCGATTACCGATGCGCGCGTTTTGCAAAGTTACAAAGTGACGCTGATGGCTGCGTTTTATTCCACCATCATCGTGACTTTCGTCGGCTTTTTGCTGGCGTGGATCATTACGCGTTACGATTTTCCCGGCCGCCGCCTGATCGATTCGCTGGTAGATCTGCCATTTGCACTGCCGACTTCGGTGGCTGGCGTGACGCTATCGGTTTTATTCATGCCGACCGGATGGCTGGGTCAATGGTTTGAGGTATTTGGCATCAAGATTTCATACGCATTTCCCGGCATAGTGATGGCGATGATTTTCACCAGCATTCCCTTCATCGTGCGTTCGGTGCAGCCGGTGCTGGAAGACCTGGAAGCCGAACTGGAAGAAGCGGCGCTGATGCTGGGCGCGAACAAGTGGCAGATATTCTGGCGCGTGATCCTGCCTACGCTGGTACCGGCGCTGATCACCGGCTCATCGCAAGCCTTCATCCGCAGCCTGGGAGAATTCGGCGCGGTGATCATGATCGCCGGGAATATCCCCTTCCAGACTGAAGTGACTTCGCTGATGCTGTTCGTGCGCCTGCAGGAATACAACTATCCTGCCGCCGCCGCTATCGCGTCGGTAGTCTTGCTGGCCTCACTGACGCTGCTGTTCCTGCTGCAAATTGTGCAGGGACTGTTCTTCAAAACATCGGGAGGGAAATAATCATGGCGAAGGCAATCAAGCGCCCCGGCACCCCGCATCAATGGATCCTGATCGGCCTCGGCATCGCCTTGACTATCCTGCTGTTGATCCTGCCGCTGATCCTGATTTTCACGCAGGCGTTGAGCGGCGGCCTGGCGCTGTTGTGGCAAAACCTCAATGAAGATTACATGCTGCATGCGATCGGCCTGACCTTGCTGGCTGCCGTATTGACCGTGCCCATCAACCTGGTATTCGGCATCCTGCTGGCATGGTGCGTCACGCACTTCGATTTTTTCGGCCGCCGCCTGCTGATCACGCTGGTCGAAATCCCTTATGCCACTTCGCCAGTCGTGGCCGGATTTTGCTATCTGGTGGTCTACGGACTGGAAGGCACGATAGGTAAATGGCTATACAAGGAAGATGTGCAATTGATGTTTGCCTGGCCCGGCATCATCATGGTGACAGTGTTTGTCACTGCCCCCTATATCGCGCGCATCCTGATGCCGCTGATGCAAAAACAGGGAACCGAAGAAGAAATCGCCGCGCTCTCCCTGGGTGCCACCGGCTGGCAGATTTTTCGCCGCGTGACCTTGCCGAATATCAAATGGGCCTTGCTGTATGGCACCGTGATTACGAATGCGCGCGCGGTCGGTGAATTCGGTGCCGTCGCCGTCGTATCCGGCACGATCATGAACCAGACCCTGACGCTGCCTTTGCTGGTGGAGCAACTCAACAATGATTACAAGACAGCCGCTGCATTTACCGCTGCCGCCTTGCTGGCTTGCATGGCCTTGATTACCCTGACACTGAAAACAGCAATGGAGTGGCGTCAACAAAGGCGCGAGGCTGCATCTGCAGACAATCATGCAAGTTGAGCAACTAAACTGATTAACTAAATTGCTTAACTAAATTAAATAAGCAAGGGGTGGAAGAGGATTAATCCCCTTCCCGCCCGAAAATCAACTATCATCCGGCTGCGCTGCACACCAGCGCGCGAAACTCTCTGCTGTTTCGCTGGAATCGGTGATTCCAGCATCGTTCGTCAGGCGCGCCAGCGCTTCCTTTTCATACTCAGTCGAAACATGGCAGACATGCCACTCGCACAGTCAGCATATTCCTACGCAGTTTTGGGATGATCGCTGATCGCCATGCAGCTATGGCCACTCTATCCTCGCAACTCAGGTCGCAACTTGAATTTGCCTGAGAGCAAAACGCGACATGCGATAGCTAACCATCGCCCAAATAACAGAACAGCGCTTGCCGCATCCTGCAAGCCGCACTCAACAAGGAAATCGACATGTATAGCAATCACGATGAAATCAACAATCCAACCTTCATGACGCACGTACGCCGCATTCCCGATGCCAATAAAATTCAGGCTGGCGAACAAGACAATAACGACGATGTATCCACAGAGATGGAAGAAGATGCCGATCCGGCGCACATCACTACCGTTCCTTTCAGCACGACCAAGGTCGGCTCTTTCCAGTAATATTTTCTGCAGACGGATCAGCTTGCGCGCTACAGCCTGACTATAAAAACTGGCTGTATAGACCCAGGCTGATCCGCAACTCTGCCGTACACATCCCCGCAATTTTCTTTACCCTCGTTCTTCAATGAGGGTTAAAACACAGCATCTTTCATCAGCATCTGCCTGCCACGGCACATGGCTAGATCAGCATTCCGCCCGATACTTCGATGCGTTGTGCATTGATCCAGCGACTGCCATCCGACAGCAAGGCTGCAATCGCGCCGCCGATATCATCCGGCAAGCCGACGCGCCCCAGTGCGGTAGCCGATGCGATGTGTTCATTCATTTGAGCGTTGTCACGCACGGCGCCGCCGCGGAAATCCGTTTCTATCGCGCCCGGCGCCAGCGTATTGACGGCAATGCCGCGCGCACCAAACTCTTGCGCCATATACCGCGTCATCACTTCTACCCCGCCCTTCATCATTGCATACGCGGCGTAATCGGGAAAACTGAAACGCGTCAAGCCGCTCGAGATATTGACGATGCGCCCGCCATCCGCGATCAAAGGCAGCAGTTTTTGCGTCAGGAAAAACGGCCCTTTCAAATGTATCCGCATCAACTCATCGAACTGCTCTTCGCTTGTCTCGGCAATACTGGCACCCAGGCCTATGCCTGCGTTATTGACCAGGTAATCGAATTGTCCTGCATCGAATTTCGTGCTCAAGACGCCTTGCAGCTGGCCGACAAAGGATGCAAACGATGCACTATTGCCGACATCGAGTTGCAGCATCGCGGCACGTCCTCCCTTGCTTTCTATCTCACGCACCAGGGCATCTGCCTCGACTGTATTGCTGTGATACGTGCCTATGATGGCTAGGCCTTGTGCAGCCAGGTGCAGCGCCGTGCTTTTACCCAGGCCGCGGCTGGCGCCGGTGATGATGGCGATTTTCTGTTTCATGTCTGTTCCTCTGTTGGTT